>DASYXX010000551.1:0-2650 GCA_035934395.1 Streptosporangiaceae bacterium | reverse complement strand
AGCGGCGGCTGTTCTACGTGGCGGTGACCCGGGCCCGCGACGAGCTCTACCTGTACGCGCCGCTGCGCCTGCACTACCACCGCACCGGCCGCGACGACCGGCACGGCTACGCGCAGATCAGCCGGTTTCTCGACGCCGGGGCGCAGGCTCAGTGCGAGATCGTCGAGGCGGCGCCGCGGCCGCCCGCCGTGCCGCGCATGGCCAGTCTCGCCGCGACGGTCGACGCGCAGCTCGAGTCGCTGTGGAGCGGGTAACCCGGGGATTCAGCCGCCGAGCCCGCGCTCGATGAGGCCGCGCAGGTAGGCAGCCTGGCCTGCATGCTGGAGATCGTCGGAGATCACGCTCACCAGGCGCACCCCGAGCGACACCGGCGGGTCCCAGGCGTAGTCCACGATGCGGTCGAGATCGGCGTCGGACAGGCCGCTGACGAACTTGATCGTCTCGGTGTGCACCGCGTCGTAGTACTCGAGCAGCAGGGAGGAGGGCCGGACCTGGACCGCGGCGACCGCCTCGGCGCCGTGCCCGTATCCCGTGGCCGAGGTCGCGAACGGGAGCCCGAACCGGTCGGCCCAGGTGTAGCCGGCAGGCCCGTCGGCCGGCGAGGTCCAGACCTGGGGGGTGCCCGCGGCGTCGGCGACGTGGTCGTCCTGGATCCGGGTCAGGTGCCAGATCAGCCAGGCGATCGAGTTCGCCTCGCTTTCCGGCCGCAGCGCGAGCTGGCCCGGCGTCAGCCCCTCGACCGCCTCGTGCACGACCTCTCGGACTCGGCCGAACGCGTCGGCCAGCAGCTCGGCGACTGTCACCGGGGTCCTCCGCTCTACCAGGGCATCGACGTGCTGGTGAAGTGGGTGAGCGTATCGATGTCGCTCATCGTCCAGACGTGGCGCGGCGGGGTCACGAAGGTCGCGTAGGGCGTGACCCTGATCACCACGCGCTGCTCGTCCTCGGCCATCTGCTCGATCTGCGGGCGCCGGCTCTCCGGCACCTCCTCGCCCGCCATCAGGCCGATGACCCGGTTGAGGACGTCCACGGCCTGCTCGCGGTCGTACTCGACGACGCCCTTGCCATAGACCTGGACGTAGCTCAGCGGCCACTTCTCGTCCAGGACGCACAGGCTGACCCTGCCGTCGCGGGCGACCGCCCTGGCCTTCTCCCGGGCGGCCATGGTGGAGATCAGCATGTCATCGCCGTCCATCACGTAGTACACGACGGTCATGGCCGGGCCGTGCTCCTTGCGGCCGTAGCCGAAGATGCAGGTCCGGTGATCACGCACGAACTGCCGCCGCTGCGCTTGATCCACGATGAGAGGGTACTGCGAGAGTGCCGATGCAATCGTTTGACTTGCCCGTCGTCGCGTTCTTGACTGGGCACCTAGCCGAAAATCGAGGTGGCTGACCATGGCGATTCACACCTTCGGATCCAACGCCGTGGACTGGGAGGAGCGGGTCGACCTGGTCCGGCTGCGCGACGAGCGGCTGGCCCGGCTGCGGGCCCAGCTCGAGCGGTCCGAGCTGGGCGCGCTGCTCAGCTTCGACTTCGCGAACATCCGCTACATGACCTCGACCCACATCGGGACCTGGGCGATGGACAAGCTGATCCGGTTCGCCCTGCTCACCCGCGGCGGGGAGCCGGTGGTCTGGGACTTCGGGTCGGCGGCGCGGCACCACCAGCTGTACAACCCGTGGCTGGACCACACCCCGGGCCCGCCCACCCCCGAGGGCGCCAGGCAGACCGGGGCCCGGGCCGGGATCTCCACGCTGCGCGGGGCGTTCCACCCGCAGGCCGGGATCGCGGAGCAGGTCGCCCGCCAGGTAGCCGCCGAGCTGCGCGAGCACGGGGTGGCCGGCGCGCCGCTCGGCATCGACGTGGCCGAGATGCCGGTGCTGGCCGCGTTGCGGGCCGAGGGAATAGAGACCGTGGACGGGCAGCAGGTGTTTCTCGAGGCCCGCCGGACCAAGACCCGGGACGAGATCTCGCTGCTGGCCCAGGCGTGCGCGATGGTCGACGCCGCCTACACCGAGCTGTACGAGTTCCTGCGGCCGGGGGTGCGCGAGAACGAGTGCGTGGGCCTGGTCAGCAAGGTCCTGTACGGCCTGGGCAGCGAGTACGTGGAGGGCGTCAACGCCATCTCGGGCGAGCGCTGCTCGCCGCACCCGCACGTCTACTCGGACCGGCTGATCCGCCCCGGGGACCCGGCGTTCTTCGACATCCTGCACAGCCACCTGGGCTACCGGACCTGCTACTACCGCACGTTCGCCGTGGGCAGCGCCTCGCGCGCGCAGCGGGACGCCTACGTGCGCTGCCGCGAGTACATGGACCAGGCGATCGCGCTGGTCAAGCCGGGGGCCACCACCGCCGACATCGTGTCGCTGTGGCCGCGAGCCGAGGAATTTGGCTTCCCGGACGAGACCGCTGCGTTCGCGCTGCAGTACGGCCACGGCGTGGGCCTGTCCATCTGGGAGAAGCCGATCTTCAGCCGGCTAGTGTCGCTGGACCACCCGGAGACGCTGGAGGAGGGGATGGTGTTCGCGCTCGAGACCTACTGGCCGGCCGCCGACGGCTGGTCGGCGGCGCGGATCGAGGAGGAAGTCGTGGTCACCGCCGACGGCTGCGAGATCATCACGAAGTTCCCGGCCGAGGAGCTGCTGGT
>DASYXX010000545.1:0-5120 GCA_035934395.1 Streptosporangiaceae bacterium | reverse complement strand
TTCTGGGCGAGCACGTGCGCCAGGCCGGCTCGCTGGTGGCCCCGGACCGGCTGCGGTTCGACTTCCTGCACCCGCAGGCGCTCTCCGACGAGGAGACCGAGCGGGTCGAGCGCCTGGTCAACGCCGAGGTGCTGGCCAACGCCGAAGCCGCCACCGAGGTCAGGTCCTTCCAGGACGCGATCCGCGAGGGCGCGATCGCGTTCTTCGGGGAGAAATACGGCGACAATGTGCGGGTCGTGTCGTTCGGGGACGTCTCCACGGAGCTGTGCGGCGGCACGCACGTGCACACGACGGCTGAGATCGGGCTGTTCCTGATCGTGAGCGAGGGCAGTATCGGGTCGGGCATCCGCCGGATCGAGGCGGTCACCGGCGAGGTGGCGGTGCGGCGCGCGCTGGACCGCGACAAGCTGCTCCGCGGGCTGGCCGCCCGGCTGCGGGTTCCGGTGGAGCAGCTGCCGTCCCGGGTCGAGGCGCTGACCGCGCGGAGCCGGCCCAGGTCGGCCGCGCTCGACGCCGGGACGTTCGCTGGCTCGGTGCGGGACGATCCGTCCGGCCGCCGCTACCTCGTGGTCGCCGATCCGGACATCGGGCCGTCCGATCTGCCCGCGCAGACGCGGCGGCTCGCCGACGAGCTCGACGCGGTGGTCGTGCTGCTCCTGCCCGACGCGCAGGCGGCGTCGATGCGCATCGGCGTGAGCGTGCCCGGCGGCCTGACCGGGCAGCTCCCGGCCACCGCCGTGCTGGACCGGGTGCTGGCCGTGACCGGCGGGCGCGGCGGCGGCAGCGCGGGGTTCGCCCAGGGAGGCGGCGCCATGCCCGACGACCTGCCCGCGCTGGAGTCCCGGATCTGGGCCGCGCTGGGCGCGCCCGCCGATCATGATGACAGATAGCCCGGGCTTCGCTGCGATTCGTTTCGGCCCGGGCCGGGGTCAGAACCCGCCGGGGGGCGGCTGGACGTCGTCCAGCAGGTTCTTGTGCCAGACGAGCACCTTGTTCATACCGACGCGGTAGAGGTGATCGGGAGGGCCGAAGATCCGGAGGATGGCGCCGACGGCCGGGGTCTGCACGATGAACGTCGCGTCGTGGAGCCGGGGGTCATAAGCGGACGCCTGCGCTTCCAGCAGGACGGGGTAGCAGTGGCCGCCGCGGAAGTCCACCACGACGACATGGACCTGATTGCCGGTATAGACCGTCGTGAGGTTGCCGTTCCCGTAGGGTCCCAGGCCGTAGTCCAGATGGTGGGCGAGCAGCCAGTTGGCGAGGGGCGCGTCAGGGGACGGGGCGGCAGGTGCCGACATGACGGTCGCCAGGCTCAGCACATAGCCGGCCAGGACCGAGGCCGTCACCGGCGCCAGCCGCGGCGACAGCAGCCGTCTGCCCGCCATCCGCCCGGCCAGGGCGGCGGACAGCGGCAGCACGGCGCTGTACTCCCTCGTCGAATACGGAGTGCCGCCCGGGATGAGGAGGACATACGCGAGCAGGTTGATCAGTACCCCGCTCACGAGCAACTGGTCGACGAGGCTCAACCGCGGAAACCGCCAGAGCGCGGCGCCGACTCCCCACAGCGCCAGGGCCAGCCCGGCCAGGTGCAGCAGCGCCAGGGCGCGCTGCAACGCGGCGTGACTCGCCGTGCTCACGCCGAACAGCAGCCCCAGCCCATGGGGGATCAGCTTGAGGTGCAACAGCACCCGCGGCCACGGCACCAGCCTGGTGCTGACGGGCCAGACCGTGAATCCGCCGTGGGCGGCTATGAGGGCGAGAACCGCGCTGGAGAGCCCGACGGCGACGACGGCAGCGCAGATGAGCCAGAGTTCCAGCCACCGGGACCGCAGTGGCTGGCGGCGGGCCACGCCGTGGCAAACGCGCCAGGCGCATACCGCCAGCAGCGGCAGCACCGCCGTGACCAGCAGCACCTTGTCCGCCACCAGCGCCCAGCTCAGCACCGCCCCGGTGAGCGCGGGCACCCACCAGCGAGGCGGCGCCCGGTCCAGCAGCAGGAGCAAAGCCAGCACCGGCACGGCGGAGCCGAAGTGATCGGGGGCGAGCAGGAGCACGGGCACCCCGGCCAGCTGCGGGGCCAGCATGATGCCGCCCGCCAGCAGCATCCGGGCGTTCGCGGTCCAGCCGGCCGCCTCGCCTCTGGCCAGCCAGGCCGCGCCGAGAACCAGCAGTGTGTACGTGAGACCCGCCGCTACGTGCACCACGTCCGGGCTGAGGCCGCGCAATGTGTCGATGAGCATGTACTCGGGCAGTTCGGTCGTGTAGAACGAGACGTCAGACAGCCACCAGCCGTGCAGCAGCCAGTTCCCGTGGAGCATGTCCCACGCCTGCAGGGCGTTGCTCGCGCCATCGGACGTGACCGGTACCTTCCGTGACACAGTCACGTAGCAGAGGAACAGTGCCAAGGCCGCGAGCAGCAGAGCGGCGGGTGCCACCGCCCGGGAGCGCCGGGAGGGCTGCCGATCGGCGGAGCGCGCGGGAGTCGGCGCGCTCGTCCCGGCCACCGAGGCCATTCCCCCATAGTGCCAGCTTCCCGCTCACCCCCCGGGCCCTTTGCCGGAGGGCGCAGGAGCCGCCACGCCCACTAGCGCGAATGTCCCGCTCCGCTCGGCGGGACGTCGAGGGCGGGGTTTCGGTCGAAGAACCCGAACGGCTTGAGCCAGAAGGAGACCGTGTCGACGGGCATCACCGGCCAGTCCTCGGGGCGGGTGATGTGGTGGATGCCGAACACGTACCAGAGGACCACGTCGGTGTTCTCGATGGGCCTGTTCCGCGCGGTCCACTGGGGCAGTCCCGCGTCCCGCTCGCTGAGGTTCGGGAAGTCGCCGCACGGCCAGCGCTCGTCGGTCCGGTGCGGCGTGACCCACAGCGTGTGCCCGATCACCTCGGCCCGCCGGAACGCCGGGGAGGACGGGTCGAGCAGCGGCGGGAACGACCCGCCCGGCACCAGCTTGTACCCGACCGGCGTGCCGAGGCCGTTCCTGACGTTGTCGTTGACGACCTTCCAGACCCGCTGCACGCTCCAGTCGTAGTCCTGCTTCCCCTCCTCCTCGGTGCGCAGCGGGGTGTCGCGGACCACCAGGCCCAGGCCGTGCGGGTTGTCCTCGCCCACCGGGACGGCCTCGGACTGCGACGCGTACACGGTGTTGGCCGTGCCGTCCACGTCCAGGTCGAGGCGCGCCACGATGAAGTGCTGGTGGAACGGCGCGTAGGTGCGCTGGTCGACCACTGTCCCGTAGGGCGGCTGGCGGCCGTCGGGGAAGTACGAGGTGACCATGATCCCGGTGGCGCGCACCTCGCACTCGATGCCGCCGTCCTGGTAGAAGCGCCAGTAAACCAGGTACTCGTAGTTGGCCACGGTGACGTGGAACGAGATCACGAGCCGCCGGGCGCGCCGCACCTCCGCGCCGGTCCGCTCGTCCACGTGCTTCCATCCGATGCCGTGGTCCTCCTCGTGGATGCAGATCGCGTTGCTGATCGTCTTCGGCTCCCCGTGCGAGTCGTGCACGACCGCGTCCAGGTAGGTGATCTCGCCCAGGCAGTCGCAGCCGAGCTCGAGCGAGGTGGTCATGAAGCCCAGGCCCCACTCGCCGATGTCGAACGCGGTCCGCCGGTAGTGGTCGGCCGTTGGATCGCGGTACGGGACGAACATCTCGGCGAATGACAGCCGGTGCGCGACCGGCCGGAGGCGGCCGCCGTCACGGAACCCGACGGTGTGCAGGACCAGGCCCTCGCGGTGGTTGAAGCCCAGCCGCAGCTGCCAGTTCTGCCAGGTCAGCTCGCGGCCACGGAGTTCGAACGACACCCCGTCGGGCTGGCTGACGTGCAGCGGCTTGACCTCGCGCAGCGCCGTCGGGATGAGCTTCGGCAGGTACTCGCCCATGACTTCGGGCGGCTCGGCGGCCTCCTGCCCACCCTCCCGACCCTCGGCGTCGAGGCTGTCCTCTAGTTCCAGCAGCGTCATGCTGTTGAGGTCGACCACAGGATGCAGCCCGGTCACGTGATGCGCGTACGGGTTGCCGTCGTCGCTCCCGCGGTGCCACACGTCGGACCAGCCCAGGCGCAGGCCGCGGTAACGCTCAGGCACCAGGGCCGCGCCGTACGCCCACGCGTCGGTGAGCACCAGCGACATGTCGGTGATCCCGCGCCGGGCCAGCGCCGCGACCAGCAGCGGGTGAGCGCGGAGCATCTCGTCGCACTCGTGCCATTCATCCACGGTCATGTTCGGCTGTATGCCGAGCAGCTCCTCCCAGGCGGTCACCCCGCCGGTCACCGAGATGTTGACCCTGCCGGGACCGACGGGTTCCGCCGCGCCGTGCCACAGGGACGCCACCGCCCGGTAGGCACGGCCGTCCTCGCGGTTCCAGCAGACGGCCTGAGCTTCACGCGGGGGCCAGCGGTCGCGATCCTGGAGAACCTCCTTAGGCGGCTCCACCAGCTCGATGGAAGCGATCCGCCATTGCGGCGGCTCGACCCCCCGCTCGCGCCTCAGGAACGCGGCGACGTCGCGGATCTCCATCGCCGTCAGCGGGTCCAGCGGGTGCGCCCATGGATGGCCTGACGTGCCCACCGATCGCCTTCCTCTCGCCGCCGTCCAGTCGGGGCCATTCTGCCTGGCCCGGAACCAGTGGCGTTATGATCACGCCATTTTGAACGACGGCGGGGTGGCTGGCTCTGGCTGCTGCCCCGTTATCGGCGTGCCCGCGAACTGGGTCCTGATCCCGGTGATCCACCGCTTGCAGCGGTCCTCGAGGCGGTTGTCGTCGGTCTGCAGCCGGCCGCGGGTCACCAGCGCGCCCAGGTCCGCTCCCTTGTAGCGGTAGTCGCCCGCCGCCATTATGCGCAGGTAGAACGCCTCGGTCTCGTCGCGGATCCCGTGCCAGTCGTGCCCCCAGCGCAGGAACGCCGCGGTCCCGTCGTCGCGGAGGTTGTAGATCCCGGTCCGCGGCGCTTCGGTCAGCAGGTCCACCTGATCGGCCGTCTCCTTGATGATGATCTGGCTCCACACGTCGACGCTGGCCTCGCGCGACCACCGCTCGTTGATCTCGCCGATGTCGACCTCGTAGTCCACGTCGAGGTACTCGAGCAGGTGGAACAGGAACAGCGGCATGTCGGCGTAG
>DASYXX010000502.1:0-1853 GCA_035934395.1 Streptosporangiaceae bacterium | reverse complement strand
GGGCCGGGCATGATCGGCGCCCACACCGCCCGCGCGCTCGTCGACCTCGGACACGAGGTCGTCGTCACCGCGCACCGCCGGACCGAGGTCTGCTAGTGATGCCAGGGAAGGGCAATCGGTGTAGCTGGCAGCTGGCCAGCGATCAGGTCGGCGACCAGGGCAGCCAGGCTAGACGGGTAAATGGTTTCGCGGGTCGCAGCAAGTTCGGCTTGAGTCCACCAGCGATGGCCACGGTAGTACCGGCGCTCGAACTCGTTCAGCCCAGCGGGGTCTACCTGGTGACTGGTGACGCGATGGAGGAAGAAGTCGTCGCGGAACAGTCCGCTGGCCCACCCCAAGTCGGCGCGGCCGGTCGTGTACGCGACCGGGTACAGGTCAGCGGGTGTGACGGTGAGCCCGGTCTCCTCGCACAACTCTCGCGCCGCGGCTTCCGCGAGACCTTCGCCTTCTTCGACGCCGCCGCCGGGAACAAGCCAGGCGTCGCCCGACTGGACGAGCAGCAGCCGGTCCGAAGCATCAAGCAGCAGTACACGTGCCGACATACGCGTGAACTCTGTCATGGAGCGAACAGTAAAGCATTCAGGCGCGGGCTGCGGTCTTACAGGTCCCCGGCGAAGGCGTCTTGACCAGCGTAAACGCCATGATGAGCCGCCGTTTTAGGGGGCCGGGCTGGCGGCGAGCACGCAGGCCACCGGGGGGCTGAGGGGGAGGGTCTGGGTGCTCAGGTGCGTGAAGCCGGCGTCTCTCAGCAGGTCCTCGATTTCGCGGGCGGCGCTGCGGGAGGTGTCCGCCGTGGCCCCGGGGCAGCGGGGCTGGGACGCGATGGCAATGCGCCCGCCAGGCGCGAGCCGTCGGCGCAGCTCGGCGAGCCGCTGGGCCGGAGCGGGCCAGAACCCGAGGGAGTTGACGGCGAGGATGGCGTCGAAGGGGCCGTCGAGAGCAGGCGGAATCTGATCGACCGAAGCCCTGATCAGGGTGACCCGGCCGGCCCGGATGGCGGCGGCGTTGCGCCTGGACGCCTGCCGGAGCATCACGCCGGAATGGTCGATGCCGTACACGTGACCTGCGCCGGCGCGGGCCAGTTCCGCGACCGCCAGGCCGGGACCGAAGCCGATCTCAAGGACCTGCTCGGCGGGCTGCACACCGAGCAGCGAGACCACCCAGCCGCTGCGCTGCCGGTTGGACGGGCGGTGGGCCATCTCCCACCCGGTCACGCGCCCGGCCGCGCCCCGGGGATGATGGGCCTGGCCGATGACGTCGTGGTCCAGGGCGCGCACGGCGGCGATCCCGGCACGCGCGACTCCGTACTCGACGGCCGCCGTCACGGCCCGCTGCACTGCCCGTGGCATGCTTCCCTCATGTCGTGTTCCCATGGTCGGCAGTCAACGCCTTCAAGCGCGCTTGAAGTCAAGACGCCCGGCGGCCTGCTCACCATCGGCGAACTGGCCCGCCGCGCGGGAGTCACCGCTTCGGCCCTGCGCTACTACGAGGAACTCGGCCTGCTCCCCCCGCCGACCAGGATCTCCGGGCAGCGCCGCTACCCCGAATCGGCGGCCCGGCTTGTCGGCGCGATCCTGCTCTACAGCGACGCGGGGTTCACCCTCGCCGAGCAGAAGGCCCTCATGGCCTCGCGCAAGCGAGCGTCCGGTGAATGGGGACGACTTGCCCGGCGCAAGCTCGCGGAACTCGACGAGCAGATCGCCAGGGCGCAGGCCGCCCGCGATGCCATCAGGCACGGACTGCGCTGCCCCCACGAGGACTTCACGCAATGCCCCAACTTCAACGCCGGCATCACCGCCCGGCTCGCCGGCCAGCCACTGTCACGATCCCACCAGCAGTTGCACGGCCAACGG
>DASYXX010000497.1:0-16434 GCA_035934395.1 Streptosporangiaceae bacterium | reverse complement strand
CCGTTGGCGAACCCGTGCGTCATCAGGCCGCCGAGCTCGTCGCTGCCGCCCGCCTGCTCGGCCGCGGCCTCGGTGTCCTCTTCCTCCAGCGCGCGCACCAGACCGTGCAGCGCCCCGATCACGATGGCCCGGCGGCTGTTCGGGTCCGGGTAGTCGCCGCTGTTCTCGTCGGCGGCGCCCCAGTCCATGCTGGTCGACAGGTCGAGCAGGAGAACGGGCTCCTTCTTGCGGTTGGCCGAGACGGCGGGCCCGATCTCGCTGCGCGGAGTGCGGCTCGGCCCGCCGGTCTCCTGGCGCCCGCCCGGGTCCGTGGCCGGTGCGGGCCCGCCGGGCTGCGGGCTTCCGAACGCGCCGGGCTGCGGCGTTCCGCCGAACCCGCCCGGCTGGGGGGTTCCGCCGAACCCACCCGGCTGCGGGGTTCCGCCGACCTCCGGCGGAAACGATTCAGTCATAGTGCTTCCCCTTCAACGAGCCGTCCAAGACCCCATCGTCTGCCCGACGCCGCCCTGGAAATAACGACCTAGACCCTAGCAAGGACGCCACGCCGGGCACGTGCTCCGCCGGCCTTCTTCACCGACTGTTCTGCCACTGTAGTGCGCCGCAAGGGCCCGCTGATCTGCTGGCGCCCAGCTTCATGGTCGGGCGACGGCTGAGGCGCGGTCGGGGTAGCCGCGGATGTCGACGATCTGAGCGCCGTCGACGGTGAAGACCTGGTAGACCTGCTGCGGTGGCGCGGGCCGGGCTCCTTCGGCCTGGAGCGCCACGCTGAGCCCGAGCAGGACGGCGTCACGATCGACTTCGACGCTGTGCACCGCGGCCATCGTTCCGTCGGCCAGGAGCCCGCGATACCAGTCGAGCACCTGCTCGCTGTCTCGGCAGATGCCGGTCCAGGTGACGTCGGGGTGCAGGAGCGACGCGAGAAGGTCCAGGTCGCGGTCTCGGTAGGCGGCTTCGAGATGCCGGGCGATGTCGGCCATGACGCCGGTGCCGATCGAGCCGGGCACCTCCGCAAGGTCCTCGGGCTGCTGCTCCGCTGCGTCGTCGGGGCCGATGCCGTACCGCCGCAGCAGATCCATGACCTCCTCGCTGGGCGGTTTCCCCGGAATCCAGACACCCTCGCGAGAGGCCCCGGCCTCGATCAGCAGGCGGACCGTCTTGATCCAGTCGCCCGGTCCCCCGGCCTGCTCTCTGCTACCCACCGTGGCGAACGCAAGCGGGGTGCCGTCGAAACGGCCGTCTCGGGCGTCGACATCCGCCCCGGCGCTGAGCAGCACCCCGACAGCCGTCGCGTTCCCGTGATAGGCGGCCTCATGCAGCGGCTCGTCGCCGAAGCGGCGGGCGCGCGGGGAGAAGCCGAGGTCGAGCATCAAGGCGATGGTCTCGGCCGGGCGGGACCCGGCGGCCTCCACGATCACCGCCTGGTCCTGGTCAGTAAGCCGGTCGCGCAGATCAGGGTGCTCGGCCACAAGCCGCTCGGCTGCCTGACGGTCGCCGGTGAGGCAGGCGCCGATGAGTCGGTCGACGTCGGTGCCGTCGTCGGGTGCGCCGAGAGCTCTCAGCCGGGCCGCAATGTCTTCCCGCCCGGCTCGGGCGGCAAGGCGGAGCGCCGACAGGCCGTCCTCGCTGACGGCCCGCGGGTCCGCTCCGGCGTCGAGGAGCGCGGCCACCACGGGATAAGAGGCACTGGCCACCGCGTCCGGCAGCACCTCGGTCGCCTGCTCCGCCGCCCCTGCACCGCTCGCCTCGAGCGCTTCGAGGAGCAGGGACATCGCGCCGGCGTTGTCGTTGTAGACGGCAGCGCCGAGGGCCCATGTCCGAGCCACCCGGGCACCGTGGGAGAGCAGCAGCCGCAGGCACCGCTGGTCGCGATGGGCGATGGCGTCGCCGATGGGCTGTCCCCGGTCAGGGTGGGCCCCGGCGTCGAGCAGCATCTCGGTGATGGCGGGGTTGTTGAGCTCGACCGAGCCCCGCAGGGCGGAGCGGTAGCGGGTCCGGCCGCCGTCGTTGGTGTTCGGGTTGGCGCCGGCGTCGAGCAGCAGGCGGACGACCGCTGCCATCCCCGTTTCCCGGCTCGGGTCGATTTGAGGCCACCGGGAGTAGCAGGCGTACAGCAGCGGCGGCCAGCCGCGCTCCTCGTCGAACGCCACCGCGGCAGCGGGATCGGCGGCGAGCATCTCCCGTACCGCCTCGGCGTCGCCAAGCACGGTCGCGGCGAGCAGGCCGCGCCGGGCGATACCCGGATCGGCACCGAAGATGTCGCGAGCCTGCCGAAGGCGCCCCTCGATCACCGCATTTGCCAACGCTCGCACACGTCGACCGGCGTCGGCGGCCCCCGTGTCGATAGCGGCCTTGAGCCTCGGCCAGCTCCCAAACCCCAGCTCGCGCGCGATGACCAGCTGGGCCGAGGCCAGACTGGCTGCGCCCTGCAGCGCCGCTGGATGGTGGCGGCCGAAGCGCTCCACCGCCGCCGCGTCACCGCGGCGGACAGCGTCGCGCAACTCCTTGGCCTGGCGGCGCAGCTGGTCGAGATCGGGGCGCTCGGGAAGCGGAACGGACATGGCGTCTCCCTACTCCGCCTGCGGTCCGCTGCTCAGGCCGAGGAAGAGGCCACTGCCGAAGGTTGGGCTATCCAGAGGTGGACTCAGTCCTTCCCGCGGACCCGGCGGCACCCTCCAGCGCCACACCAACCCTACCCGCGTATGGGCCCCGATGGGGTCAGGCCAGCGGGCGCAGGCCCGCGCCGGAGAGCACGTAGGCGTCCTGGTCGTAGGCGTCGCCCGTGACCAGGTCGGTGACCGCCTGGCCGGCCTGCTCAGGGGTGAGCGGCGGGCCCGCGGCGCCGGCGAAGGCGGCCCCGTCGGTGCCCTGGCGGGCCGCGTAGGCGGCGGCATATACCGCGCCCAGCGCGGTCGCCGGGGTCAGGGTCGGAAGCAGGGCGACGAACCTGATGCCGAGCCCGGCGCGCCTGGATTCCTCGGCGGCGTAGGCGGTGAGCCACCTGATCGCGGCCTTGGCCCCCGCGTACCCGCCGGACAGCGGCGAGCCGCGCAGCGCCGCCCCGCTGGACAGCGTGATCACGGTGCTGCCCGGGGCCAGCGGGGCCAGCAGCGCCTCGCGGGTCCATCCGAACGCGTGCTGAACGTCGACATCCCAGTTGCGGCTGAACGTCTGCCACGTGTGGTGCTGGACCGGCCGCGGCAGCGGGGTGGCGCCGGCGTTGAGCACCAGCACGCCGGGGCGGTACCTGTCGATCAGCTCGCCGGCGACCATGGGGTCGGCCGCGTCGGCGGACACCGGGGTGAACGACCCGTCAAGCTCCGCGCGCAGGTCCTCCAGCGCGGCGCGGTCCCGGGCCACCCCGACGACCTGGGCGCCCGCCCGGCTCAGGGCGGCGGCGATGCCCCGGCCGAAGCCCCGGCTGGCGCCGGTGACCAGCGCGGTCGCGCCCGCTATCTCGTGCTCGGACATAACGATCCTCCTGGGTCCGGTGAATTCAGCGCCGCCTGCTGTGCGGCCTGCTGATATAGACCAGCCAGGGACCCGGGAATCGCCGGGGGACGGCGGCGACCGTCAGCGGTGGCGCGCGGCCGAGGCCGCCAGCTCGTGCAGGGCCCGCGCGGTGGGCAGCGCGGTGTCCACCGCCAGCAGCCTGGGCTCCTCCTCGCCGAGCAGCACGGCGTTGATGTGGCGGGTCAGGGGCGCGAACGACAGCTCATCGGGGGCGGCGGGAAAGACGCCCGGCTGTTCCCGCGCGACCTTGACCTCGTAGCTGTCGGCCGGCCCGGGATGGAACGGGTTCGTGAGGTGGATCTGCCCGCCGGTGCCCTCCAGCGAGGTGAACGCGTCGTAGCTGCGGCCGAAACCGCACGACAGCAGCAGCCGGCGCCCGCCCGGGTAGCTAACCACCGCCCAGGTGTCCACGTCGACGTCCTGGCCCCCCCACGTGGCGCGCGCCCAGCACGACTCGGGCGCCGGGCCGAACAGCTCGGCGGCGAGCCGGACCGGGTAGCAGCCGACGTCGAGCAGCGCGCCGCCCTGCAGGTCGCGGGAGTACCTGATGTTCTCCGGCCGGGTGAGCGAGAAATGGAAGTTGGACTTGATCTCCATCAGCTCGCCGATCGCGCCGTCCGCGACCAGGGCCGCGACCCGCTCGAACTGCGCGTGGAACGGGAACGAGAACGCCTCCCAGAGCAGCGTGCCGGTCCGCCTGGCGGCCGCGAGCACGCGCTCGGTGTCCGCCAGCGTGCCGCAGAGCGGCTTCTCGCACAGCACCGGCTTGCCCGCCTCGAGCGCGCGGATCGTCCACTCGGCGTGCAGCGAGTTCGGCAGCGGTAGGTACAGCGCGTCGATGTCGGGGTCGTCGATGAGGTTCTGGTAGCCGGCCACGCTGCGGCCGATCTTGTTGTCGCGCGCGAACTGCTCGGCCCGGCCCGCCTCGCGGCCGGCCACCGCCGCCGCGTCGCCCCCGGCCTGCCGCAGGCCGGGCAGGAACACCGCGCGGGCGATGTTCGCGGTGCCGATGATGCCCCAGCGCACCTGCCCCTGGACCGTCATGGTCATGTCAGCCTAGACCACGCCTACGCCGAGTCGCTGCCCAGCCACGCCTCTGACCTCCCCAGCTGATCCTGCCGCCAGCAGCGGGCCGCGTGCTCGCGCTCGCCCGCGTCGATCAGCTCGGTGTCCCAGGACCGGCACTCGTCGACGGCCAGACGACACCGGGGCGCGAACCGGCAGCCGTCCGGCACGTCGATCAGGCTCGGCGGGGCGCCGCGGATGCTGCGCAAGCCGCCGCGCTGGCCGCCCTGCGGAAGCGCCTCGAGCAGCGCCTGGGTGTAGGGGTGCCTCGGCCCGGTGATGATGTCGGCGACGGCCCCCTCCTCGACCACCTGGCCCGCGTACATGACCACGATCCGGTCGCAGACCTCGGTGATCACCGCGAGGTCGTGGCTGACCAGGATCATGCTCATGCCCGTGTCCTGCTGCAGCTCGAGCAGCAGGCTGAGGATCTGGTCCTGGATGATGACGTCGAGCGAGGTGGTCGGCTCGTCGGCGAGCAGCAGCCGGGGCGAGGACGCCAGCGCGATCGCGATCAGCGCCCGCTGCAGCATCCCGCCGCTGAACTGGAACGGGTAGTCGCGCATCCGCCGGGCCGGGGCGGGGATGCCCACGCGCTCCAGCAGGCCGATGGCCCGCGCCCGCGCCTGCGGCCGGGACATCCGGGCGTGCGCGGTGACGGCCTCGAGCAGCTGGTCGCCGATACTGCGCACCGGGTTCAGCGCGGTCATCGGGTCCTGGAAGATCATCGCCAGGTGCGCGCCGCGCAGGGTCTGCAGCTCGGACTGGCGGGCGTTCAGGATGCTCTGCTCGCCGTGCGGGTGGTAGATGACCTCGCCGCTGGCGTGCAGCGTGCCGGCGGGCATCAGGCCCATGATCGTGCGGCAGGTGACGGTCTTGCCGCAGCCGCTCTCGCCGACGATGCCGAGGACCTCGGCCTCGTGCACGGTCAGCGACACCCCGTCGACCGCGCGGACCACGCCCTGGCCGGTGGCCAGGTAGCTGCGCAGGTCCCGGACCGTGAGCAGGGGCGCTCCGGTCATCGGTCGCCTGCCCTGAGCAGGTCGGCGAGGCCGTCGCCGACGAGGCTGAACGCGACCCCGACGAAGACCACGGCCAGGCCGGGAATGGTCGCAAGCCACCAGGAGGTCAGGACGTAGCCCTGGCCGTCGGCGATCATCGTCCCCCACTCCGGGGTCGGGGGCTGCGCACCGAGGCCGAGGAACCCGAGCGACGCGGCCAGGATGATGTTCCCCACCGCGTCGACCATGGAGAAGATGATCACCGCGGAGGCCGTGTTCGGCAGGATGTGCCGGAACATCACGCGGAACGAGCCGTAGCCGAGTGCGCGCGCGGCCAGCACGTACTGCTGCTTTTTGGCCACCACGGTCTGGGCGCGCTGGATCCGCGCGTAGGCCACCCAGCTGGTGACCCAGATCGCGACGTACATGTTGAGGATGCTGGGGCCGAGCATCGCGACGATCGCGATGACCAGGACCAGGAACGGGAACGCGAAGAACAGGTCGACCAAGCGCATCAGGAAGCTGTCGATCCACCCGCCCCGGTAGCCCGCGATCAGGCCGATGAGCGCGCCGCCGACCAGCGTGACGCTGGTGGCGCCGAACGCGATCCCCAGGTCGATGTGGGCCCCGTTCAGGATGCGGGACAGCAGGTCGCGCCCGTACTGGTCGGTGCCGAGCAGGTGACCGGGGCTGAACGGCGCGGCCAGCAGGTGCGCCGGGTCGATCGCGGTGGGCGACTGGCTGGCCAGGACCGGGGCCAGCAGCGCGGCGAGGATCGCGATGCCGAGCATGACCAGCCCGGCGATCAGCGTCAGCCGCCGCCGGACCGGGCTGCGCCGCCGGCCCGCGGCCCTGGTGGCAGCCCGCATCAGCAGCTCGGACGGGCTGGCCGCCCACGCGGTACTCATGTCCCGATCTCCTGTCCGACCCGGGGGTCCAGCGCAGCCTGGACGATGTCGGCCAGCAGGTTGATGGCCACGATCAGCACCGCGAACAGCAGCGTCAGGCCCTGCACCACCGGGTAGTCGCGCTGAAAGACCGAGCTGACCAGCAGTTGGCCGAGGCCAGGCAGCGAGAACACGTTCTCGACCAGCACGGTCCCGCTGATCAGGTACGCGAGGTTGACGCCGTAGACGGCCACCACGGCGAGGATCGCGTTACGGAAGACGTGCCGCCAGAGCACCCGCGACCAGCGGATGCCCTTCATCCGGGCGGTGTCGACGAACTCGGCCTGCAGCGTTGCGATCGTGGCCGCGCGCAGGCTGCGGATTAGAACCGTCGAGAACGCCAGCGCGACCGTCAGCGCCGGCAGGAACAGGTTGTAGAGGTGACCGATGAAGCCGGAGCCGAACCCGCTGAGCGGGAACGCGTGCACGTGCACGCTGAACAACAGGATCAGGATGATGCCGAGCCAGAACGGGGGCATCGCGAAGCTGAGCGTGAAGAACAGGCGGGAGACCTGGTCGAGGATGCCGCCGCGGCGCAGCCCGGCGCCGAAGCCGATCGGGAACGAGATCAGCGCGGCCAGCACCGCGCTGTAAACGATCAGGAACAGCGTTGGCGCGAGGTGCTGCCTGATCACGGTGGTGGCCGGCTCGTCGTAGAAGAACGAGAAGCCCAGGTTGCCGTGGAACAGTCGGCCCATGAACAGGCCGTACTGGGTCCAGATCGGCCGGTTCAGCCCGAGGAAGCTGTCGATGGCGACCGCGCGGTCGTGGGTGTAGCTGCCGCCCAGGATGGCCAGCGCAGGGTCGCCCGGGATGAGCCGGAGCAGGAAGAACGAGACCAGCGTGATCAAGAACAGGACGATGACCAGGTGAAGGAGACGCCGGGGGAGCGACCCGAAGCGGCTCATGTTCTCAGTGGGAGCTGATCGTCAGCGCCTCCAGCGACAGGTCGTAGTTCCCGAGCGGCGTCACCTGGAATCCGTGCACCCAGTTGCCGACGCCGTACCGGTAGGGGCTGTAGTCGGTGACGATGAACGGCGACTGCTGGTACACGATCTGCTGGATCTGGTTGTACAGCTGCTGCCGCGTGCCGTTGTTGAGCTCCGCTCGCGCCTGGCTGACCATGCTGTTGGCCTGGCTGTCGCACCAGTAGCTGTTGAAGGCGTTCGCGCCGCCCTGGCAGTCGGCGCCGAACGTCGCCACCTCGTCGGGGTCGATGATGTCGTTCGTCCAGTACCGCTCGCCCATCTGCGAGTGGCCGTTGTCCTCCTTGTTGTACGCGGTCAGCAGCTCGTAGGCCTGGATGTTGACGTTGATGCCCACCGCGGCGAGCTCGGACTTGAGCACGATGGCCTCGGCCTGGCCCGCGACGTCGCCGCTGACCGTGATCAGGAACGCGGTGAAGCCGTGCGGGTAGCCGGCCTGGGCGAGCAGCGCCTTGGCCTTGCCCGGGTCGTACGGGTAGGGCGTGATCGCCGAGTCGAAGAACTGCATCTTGTAGGGCATGAACGAGGCGCCCGGGGTCGCGTGCCCCTGGTAGGCGAGCTGGACGATCGAGTTCCTGTCGATCGCGTAGTTCAGCGCCTGCCGCACCAGCAGGCTCTTGAACGGCTTGTAGTGCTCGTCCAGCTGGATGAAGTCCACCCGGGTCGACGGGTAGAGCTGCACGCTCAGGCCGGGGGTCTTGTCGATCTGGCTGACCAGGTTGCCCGGCGGGTTCTCGATGACGTCGGCCCGCTTGCTCTCCAGCATGAGCACCCGGGTGTTGTCGTCGGGCACGATCAGCACCCTGACCTTGCTGATCGTCGGCTTGGTGCCGTAGAAGTACGGGTTGCGCGCCAGGTCGACCTCGCTGTCCGCGCTGTAGGAGGTGACCATGAACGGCCCGCTGCCGACGGGGTGCTGGAAGAACGAGGTGCCCTGCGACTTGACCAGGCTCTCCGGCACGACCGAGTACGCGTACATGGCCAGGTCAGCGAGCAGGGGGGCGTGCGGCTGCGACAGCGCGATCACGACGGTGTGCGTATCAGGCGCTGTGATGGTCTTCACCGCGGTCAGCAAGAAGCCCCATCCGCCGGTGAACGCGCGGGACCGCGTGATCGAGTACACGACGTCGCTCGCGGTCACCGGGCTGCCGTTGGAGAACTTGGCATCGGGGCGGAGGTGGAAGGTATAGGTCAGGCCGTTCGGCGAGATGGCCCACGACGAAGCCAGGTCCGGCAGCAGGCCAGTCCCGGTCGAGTTGGGCTGGAGCAGTCGGCTGTACAGGTTCTGATCCAGCCAGATCGACTCGTTCACCGAGTTCGCCTCGGGGTCGAGCGTGTCGACCTTGACGGCGTTGGCGATCACCAGCGTGCTGACCGCCGGACCCGTGCTGGTGCCTCCGCCGAGGTTGGGGGTGGCCGGGCTGCTGCATCCCGCGGCGGCGACGGCCAGAACGATCACGCCCGCGCTGAGTATCCGTGACCGGGTGGCTCGGAACATCTCGCGGCCCCCTTCGTCGATTGTCGACAACCTGGCCTTACTGTAGAAACGTGGTGTCGGCCAGTCAATACTCAGCGTTCGTCCGTTACCGCCTCTTTATCGGTCGGGTCCCGGTGCGCCGGAGCGGGCGCCGAGCGGGAGCAGGAACCTGGTGGATGGGCCCTTCACCCGGTTACAACCGGTACGGCGGACCAACCACCTTGTTGCGTGTGCCCGCGGTGCGGGCAGAGCGGCCCCGGCCTCGACGCGGCTGCCCCGGCCTTGACTTGGTGCGGGCGACCAGCGACAATCGTTGATTGTCGACAATCCGTTAGGGTTCGGGGGTGGCGTGGGCACGGGTGGCGTGAGCCGGGTGAACATCCTGGTGGCGTCGCCGCTGGAGGCCGAGCACGCCGCCAGCATCGAGGCCACCGACCCGCGGGTCTCGGTGCTCTATGAGCCGGACCTGCTGCCGGAACCCCGATATCCCGCCGATCACACCGGGGTGCCGCGCGCGCTGTCCGCGGCCGGGCTCGACCGCTGGTCGTCGCTGCGCGCGCAGGCCGACGTCAGCTTCGACTTCGACTGGCAGGCGCCGGCCGAGATGGCCCGCAACTGCCCGCGGCTGCGCTGGGTCCAGGGCACGAGCGCGGGCATCGGCGGGTTCCTCGAGCGGACGGGGCTCGCACGCACCTCCCTCGTCTTCACCACGGCCAGCGGCGTGCACGGCACGCCGCTGGCCGAGTTCACGCTGCTCGGACTGCTGCACTTTGCCAAGGGCGGGCCCGAGCTCGCCCGCTGGCAGCAGCGGCGGCACTGGGAGCGGCACGCGGGCCGGCAGGTTGCCGGGAGCCGCGCACTGCTGGTCGGCCTGGGCGGGGTCGGCCGGGCGGTGGCGCGGCTGCTGGCCGCGGCCGGCGTGCAGGTCGTCGGGGCCGGCCGCACAGAGCGCGGTGGCTCTCACCACGGGCGCTCTGAGCACGGGCGCGACGTGCCGGGCGTGGCCTCCTACGTTCCCGTGCAGCAGATCGGCCGGGTGCTGCCCGACGTCGACGCGCTGGTGCTCGCCTGCCCGCTGACCGTCCAGACCCGCCACCTGATCGGCGAGCGCGAGCTGGCTCTGCTGCGGCCCGGCGCCGTCGTGGTGAACATCAGCCGGGGCCAGGTGATCGACGAGGACGCGCTGATCGCCGCGCTGCGCGGCGGCCACCTGGGCGGCGCGTGCCTGGACGTGTTCGCGACCGAGCCGCTGCCCGCCTCGTCGCCGCTGTGGGGCATGGCCAACGTGATCATCTCGCCGCACTCGGCGTCCACGGTCGCGGCTGAGAACGGCCTGCTCACCGACCTGTTCACCGACAACCTGCGGCGCTGGCTGGACGGCCGCCCGCTGCGCAACGTCTACGACCGGGCCGCCGGGTACTGAGAGGAATCACATATGACGGCAGACAGGATCCGGGTCGCGGTCGTCGGCACCGGGCGGTGGGCGCAGATGGCGCACATCCCCGGCTGGCTGCGGGACCCGCGGGCCGAGGTGGTCGCGCTGGCCGACGTGGACGAGGCCGCGCTGGCCGCGGCGGCCAGCACGTTCTCGGTGACGCGGACCACGAGCGACTACCGCGAGCTGCTCAACGACCCGGGCGTCGACGTGGTGGACGTGGTGACCGGGAACCGGCCGCACTTCCAGATCTCCTGGGACGCGCTGTCCGCGGGCAAGCACGTGCTCTGCGAGAAGCCCGTCCATACCGACTACCGCCAGACGCGCCGGGCCGCGGACCTGGCCGCCGCCAAGGGCCTGCGCACCAAGCTCGGCTTCACGTTCCGTTACGCGCCGGCGATCCAGTACGCCAAGGAGCTGATCGACGCGGGTTTCGTCGGCGAGCCGTACATCTTCAACGGCTTCGAGCAGAACAGCCAGTGGATCGACCCGGCCACGCCGCTGCGTCAGTTCGACCCCGAGCACGATCCCGGGCAGGTCGCGGCGTCCTCGATCGAGGGCTATGGCGCGCCGATCATCGACATCATGCACTGGTGGCTCGACAGTCCGCTGACCGCGGTGGTCGGCGCCATGCGCAACTTCGTCCCCGAGCGCGTGATCCGCGACACCGGGAAGATGACCCGGGCCAACATCGACGACGGCGACATGTGGATCGCCGAGTTCGCCGGCGGGGCGCTGGCCTCGATTCAATCGTCCTACGTGACCGTCGGTAACTACCCGGGCATCGAGGCGCGCCTCTACGGCTCGGAGGGCGCAGTGATCGTCCGGCTGGTGGACGAGTTCGGCATCTGCCAGACGATCAAGACGGCACGCAAGGACGCGGTCGAATTCGTCGAGGCCGAGATACCCCAGCGGTTCTTCCCGCCGGGCGGTCATTCCGGCGAGTCGTGGGACTACCTGTTCTACTCGAACCTGGTCAGCGACTTCACCAGCGAGATCCTCGACGGCGGCCGGGTCAGCCAGGGCGACTTCGCCCAGGGCGCGCTGGTGCAGGAGACCATCAACGCGTTCGAGGCGTCGTTCCGCAGCCGGGCCTGGGTGAGCTTCCCGCTCGGCGCTCCCGTGGCGGGGGGCACAGCGGTGGCGGCGGTCTCGTGAACGTCACCACCAACGCGGCCCGGCTGGTCCGCCAGGTCCTCGCCGGGGAGGTCTGGCCCGCGCTCGCCGACCGGCACGCCTACCGGGTGGGGCCTGACGGCCAGCCGTTCCTGCTGCCGGGCATGGGCGGGGTCACGCTCGGCGTGCACTGCGCGGACCCGGCCACCGGCTACGCCTCCGATCACCTGGAGCCAGGCGCGTCCATCCGGCACCGCGACCCCGGCGCGAACATGGCGCTGCAGTTCCTGACCTGTGTCGGCAACCAGGTCCGCGTCGCCTCCGGGCCGGCCGCCGGCGCGGTCGGCCACGTCATCGGCCAGCACGCGTACGTGCTCGCCGATTTTCCCGACCAGGCGGCCGCGGACCTGGCCCCCGGCGACGCGGTGACCGTTCTGGCCACGGGGCAGGGGCTCGCGCTGCCCGATCACCCCGCGATCGCCGTGAAGAACTGCGATCCCGGACTGCTGGCCCGGATGCCGGGCGGGACCAGGCCCGACGGCCGCCTCGAGGTGCACGTGGCCGCGCGGGTTCCCGCCGAGGCGATCGGCGCGGGGGCCGGGATGATCTCGGAGTACGCCAACACCGACCTGATGGGCGCGTACCAGGGCCTGGGCGATGACCTGTCGCTCGGCCTGGAGGGGTTGCGGATCGGCGACGTCGTGGCTCTGGCCGACGCGGACCACCGGTACGGCCGCGGGTACCGGGACGGCTACCTGGCCATCGGGGTCATCTCCACGGGACAGTGCATGCTGTTCGGCCACGGGCCGGGCCCGAGCACGCTGCTGAGCGGGCCTGCCGACGCGTTCTTTGTGGTCGATGACCCCGATGCCAACCTGGCCGCCTGGCTGCATGACTCAGCCGCGAGGGCGACGTGACCCCCAAGGCCGCGCCGCGCCTGGTGGCGGTCAACCTGCTCGGCGTCGTCGAGCATCCCGCGCTCGGCGACACCCCGTACCGGGTGAACCGCGACGGCCGTTCGTACGTTCCGGCGGGCGACGGCGGCATCGTTATGGACCTAAGGCTTGGTGATTCTGTTTTCGGGCTCGACGGAGACCATGCCGCGCCCGGCGCGTGCCTCGTGCACCCAGACCCGGCGAGCCGGCACGCGCTGGCCAGCTACGCCTGCATCGGCAACCAGGCCCGCGTCAGGACCGGCCAGGCGGCGGGCGCGCAGGGCGCGGTCGTCGGCAAGCGCGGCGAGGAGGGCCGGGTGATCGTCGCGTTCGGGCAGGACGACCTGGCCCGGCTGCGCCCGGGCGACGAGGTGGCCCTGCGCGCCCGCGGCCAGGGACTGTGCCCGCCCGGACTGCCCTCCGGCGTTATGGCCATGAACCTCGATCCTGACCTGCTGGCCATGCTGCCGGTCGATCTGTCGTTGGGGGGCGACGCCGACGGGCTGACCGTCGGCGTGCGCTTGAGCGTGCCGAGCAGGCTGGCCGGCAACGGCATCGGGCGGCCGGCCGTCGCCTGGGACCTCGACCTGCAGCTCCCTCCGCCCGGGCCGGGCGGCGCCGGCGACCTCGCGCTCGGGGACCTGGTGGCGGTCACCGGCCTCGACGCGCGGTACAACATGGGGTATCGCCGGGGGTGGGTCACGGTCGGCGTGATCGGGCACGGGGCGAGCCCGCTGCCCGGTCACGGACCCGGCCTGACGCCTGTGCTGACCGGCCCGGCCGCGGCGCTGCGACCGGTGCCGGACCCGGCCGGCCATGTCGGCTTGACCGCGGAGATGCTGAAGCTACAGTGACGGACGACAGCCCCCCGGAGAGTGAGGGAGGATGGGAGCCATACTCGAGCACGTCTCGCTTCCGGAGGCAGTGGGCCGGGCGCTGCGGCACCGCATCCTGAACAACGAGCTTCCCGCCGAGACCCGCCTGGTCGAGGCGAACCTGGCCGCCGAGTTCGGGGTCAGCCGCGGGACCATCCGGGACGCGATGCGCAGCCTGCAGGCCGAGGGCCTCATCGCGATCGTGCCGCGCCGGTACAGCGTGGTGACCAGGATGTCGCAAGAGGACGCCGAGGACGTGTGCTTCGCCAGGTACGTGCTGGAGGACGCCAGCGTCGAGCGCGGGTTCGGCCCGAACCGGAAAGAGCTGGTCAGGAACCTGCGGCTGGCGCTGGAGCACATGTCGGTCGCCGCGCGCACCGACGACATGGACGCCGTGGTCGCCAGCGACACCCGCTTCCACGAGCTGCTCGTCGACGTCTCCGGGCGGCGCCGGCTGAAGGACCTGTGGAGCATGCTCAACAGCCAGATGGGCGCGGTAATGCGCGCGGATCTCGACCGCCTGGGGATTGGCCTGCTGGAGGCGGTCGAGATGCACCGCGGCCTTTTCGAGGCCGCCAGCGCGGGTGATCTCAGCCGGTTCCGCCAGGAGCTCCGTGACCATTACCTGAGGGGCTTCCCTAGTTTAGACGGCCCGCCGCCATCGCCTACGGACCGTGCAGGTGACACGTGACGCTGCGGCCGCCGGGCAGCTGAGTCAGCGCGGGCTCGCGCTCCCGGCATACGGGCATGGCCATCGGGCAGCGCGGGTGGAAATGGCAGCCGGATGGGCGCTCGATGGCGCTCGGGATGTCGCCGGTGAGCGCCGGCTTGATCGTCTTGCGCTGGGTGGTGAGCCGCGGCGCGGCGCGCACCAGCGCCTGGGTGTAGGGGTGCAGCGGCTCGGCGAAGATGTCCGCGGTCGGCGCCTGCTCGACGACCCTTCCCAGGTAGAGAACGGCCGTGCGCTGGCTGATGTGCCGGGCCACGTCCAGGTCGTGGGTGACGAACAGGTAGGTCAGGCCGCGCTCGTCCTGTAGCTTGATCATCAGGTTGAGCACCTGAGCCTGGATCGAGACGTCGAGCGCGGACAGCGGCTCGTCGGCGATGACCACCTCCGGCTCCACGGCGAGCGCGCGGGCGATCCCCACCCGCTGCCGCTCGCCGCCGCTGAACGCGTGCGGGCGGCGGGCGGCCTGGGCGGTGGCGAGCCCGACCGTGGTGAGCAGCTCGGCCACCCGGTCCGCGCGGTCCTTGCGATCCACGACCCGGTGCACCGCGAGCACCTCGGAGAGGGCCTGGCCGATGGTCATCGTCGGGTTCAGGCTTGAGTACGGGTCCTGGAACACGCCCTGGATCTGCCGCCGGACGGCGCGGGCCGCCGCGCTCCGGCGATCGAGGATGCTCACGCCGCGGTAGCGGATGTCACCGCTGGTCGGCCGGTACAGGCCGAGCAGGAGACGGCCGAACGTGGTCTTGCCCGAGCCGGTCTCGCCGACCAGCGCGAGCGTCTCGCCGCGCCGGATCGCCAGCGACACCCCGTCGACGGCCTTGACCGTCGGCCTGGCCCGGCCCAGGCCGTCGCGGCCCGCCGAGAAGTGCTTGGCGACGTCGACGGTCTCGATGATCGGAGTCTCGGCGTCCTGGCCGGGTGGTTTGTCCTGGACCTGGCTATCCGCGGTCACCGCTCTCCCCTCCGCCCGTGTGCGCCTGCAGCGAGAACCGGCCGGCGTTGGAGCCGCCGTCCACCTCGAGCACCGTGCCGGTGATGTGCCCGGCGTCGCGGGAGGCCAGGAACAGCACCGCGCTGGCGATGTCGCGCGGATCGCCTGCCTGGCCGAGCGGGATCGAGCGGACCAGCGCGGCGCGCAGCTCGTCGGGCGCCCGGTCGGGGTGGGCGTCGCTCCACCCCCGCACGTCGATGTAGCCGGGGGCGACGACGTTCACCCGGATCCCGTGCGGCCCGAGCTCCATGGCGAACACCCTGCTCATGGTCTCGACCGCGGCCTTCGAGGCGCTGTAAGCCGCGCCCGCCGGCCGGGGGTTCCTCGCCGAGCCGGTGGAGATGCTGATCACGGCGGCATCCCGCGCGCCGCGGTCCACGCAGTGCCGCGCGAAGGCCTGGGTCATCATGAAGGTGCCGGTAACGTTCACGCCGAAGACCCGCTCCCAGGCGTCGGCCGGCATGTCGAGCAGGGTGCCGTCGGGATAGGAGGCCGCGTCGTTGACCAGGATGTCGGCCTTCCCCCAGCGGCTGACCGCCGCCGCGATCACCTGGCCGGCCAGCCCGGCGCGGCCGACGTCACCGGTGATCGTGGCCACGCGCGGGTCGTCGGCGAAGTACCCGGAGTCCACGAGGTCGCAAACCAGCACCCGGGCGCCCTCGGCCGCGAAACGCTCGGTGATCGCGCGGCCGATGCCGTTGGAGCCCCCGGTGACCACCGCGACCATTCCGTCGAAGCGTGTCTCCGGCACCGTGCCTCCTGAGCGCGCCTCCGGCACCGTGCCTCGTGAGCGCGCGTCCGGCACGACGTCCTCCAGGGTCACAAGGGGCTGCGTCCGGCGTATTGTCGATTGTCGACTATACGTACTATAGGGGCCGGGAGGACCGGCTGGCCAGCCCGCGGGCACGGCCGCTGAGGAAAGGCGGAGTCGTTGATGGACCTGTTCACCGGAGTCGGCGTGGCACTGGTGACCCTGCTGGACGACGCGGGCGACGTCGACGCGGCGGCCACCGCCGCGCTCGCGGCCGATCTCGTCAGCCGCGGCATGCAGGCCGTGCTGGCCTGCGGCACCACCGGTGAGCCAGGCACGCTGACCGACGCGGAACGGCTCGACGTCATCCGCGCGGTGCGCGACGCGGTGCCGCCGGGCGTTCCGGTGCTGGCCGGCACCGGTGCCACCAGCCTCGCCCGCGCGGCGGAGCTGACGGCGGCGGCCGCGGCGGCCGGCGCGGACGCAGTGCTGGCCTGGCCGCCGCCCGGCTGCGACGACCTGGTCGGCTACTACGCGGAGCTGAGCCGGGTCGCGGACGGCCTGCCGGTGCTGGGCTACCACATCCCGTGGATCTCGTCGCCCGGCATCCCGGTC
>DASYXX010000412.1:0-10098 GCA_035934395.1 Streptosporangiaceae bacterium | reverse complement strand
GCGCGGCGAACCGCGGCCGGTTCGGCTGTCCCCTCCGCAGCCGGAGCGGCCGCGTTCACCGCGCTGGGCTCGGGGGCCCATTCCTCCTGCGGCACGCAGACCTTCACAGTGCGATAGGACGACTTGCACCGCAATGTCAGTTGGGTCTCACTTTGGTACGCTGGCCACATCGCAGTCCGGCGCTGCCGCTCGCTCGAGCCTGACCACCCACCGCGAGCAGGGATATGGCAATAGAAACCGATTCGCAGCGCCGGACGCTTGCCGCCCGGCTGGAGGACCGGGATCGCCGCCGGTTCACCGGGCGGGACGCCGAACTCGCGTTCCTGGGACGCTGCCTGGACTCCGGCGATCCGCCCGCCAGCGTGGTGCTGGTCAGCGGGCCCGGCGGCATCGGCAAGAGCACGCTGCTGCGCGAGATCGCGCGCCGCGCCGCCGACCACGGCCGCAGCGTCGTCTCGATCGACGGCCGGGAGCTTGGGCCCGATCCCGGCAGGCTCGAAGCGGCCCTGCGCGAGGCCTGCCGCCATGACCGCCCGCTGGTGCTGCTCGACTCCTACGAACGGATGACCGCGCTTGACCCCTTGCTTCGCCGTGACCTGCTGCCCGCGCTGCCCGACCAGGCGCTGGTGGTCATCGCGGGGCGAGGCGCGCCCGACCCGGGCTGGTTCGCCGACGGCTGGGAGGCGCTGACCGCGCGGCTTGACCTCGGCTCGCTGGTGCCGCAGGACGCACGCCACCTGCTCGCCGCGCACGGGCTCAGCGACGAGCGCGTCCCGGCGATCATCGACTGGGCCGCGGGCTCGCCGCTCGCCCTGGCGCTGGCGGCCGACGCCGCGGTCGCCGACCCCGGGTGGAACGCGGCCAGCGGCCCGGACCGGCCCGACATAATCAAGTCGCTGCTGCACCGCCTGGTCGAGACCGAGCTGCACGACATCCGCCCGTCAGCGCTCGGCATCGCGGTGGTGGCCCGGACCACGACGCGGGAACTGCTGCGTGGCCTGCTGCCCGGCGAGGACGCGGAGATCGGCTACCGGCAGCTAGCCGGGCTCACCGTCGCCGAGCCGGTCGGCGACGGCATCAGCGTGCACGAACTGGTCCGCAAGGCTCTGCTGGCCGACCTGCGGCAGCGCAATCCCGAGCTGGAGCGCGACTTGCGCCGCCGCATCGTCGACCACCTGTGGGCTCGGGCCAAGACCGGCGGCGACCCGCTGCTGGTGATCGACATGGCTCACCTGGTCGAGGACCCGCTCAAGCGCTGGGGCTTCGGCTGGGCAGGCAACGTGAGCTTCCGGATCGACGCGGTCCGCCCCGGCGACGCGGATCGCATCGAGCGCGAGCACGGCGACCGCCAGCCCCGGCTGTGGTGGCAGCTGACCCGCCGGTTCTTTGAGGAGGCCCCGGACCGGGTGGCGGTGGCCAGGGATCGTGACGACCAGATCTGCGGCTACATGGCCTGCGTGAGCCTGGTCACGGCACCCGGCTTCGCCTACGCCGACCCGCTGACCGGGCCGTGGCTGGCCCACGCCCGCCGCGATGCCGCCCTCGGCGACGCGGTGCTCTGGCACGCCGCCGTCGACTTCACCGGCCAGGCCAGGGTGCAGGCCATGCTCGGCATCGCCGGGGTGCTGCGCTCCGGGGCCGGCCATCCCCGCTTCGCCTACCTGCCCATTGACCCGGCCTACCCGGGTGCCGTCGACTTCGCCCGTGCCATCGGCGCGGATCACCTGGCCGACCTCGACGCCGACATCGGCGGCCAGCAGGTCCAGTGTCATCGGCTGGACTACGGCCCCGGCGGCTTGCTCGACCATATTCGCGCCCAGGTATACATCGAGCTCGGCCTGCCCGTCCCGGCGCGGCCAGAGCCGCCGGCCGTCGGCCTCGACGCCGTGCGCGATGCGCTGCGGAACTTCCGGGTGCCGCGCGAGCTGGCCCGCAGCCCGCTCGCGGAGGGCGGCACCGTGGCCGAGCGCGCCGAGTCCGTGCGGCAGCTGCTGCGCCGGGCCGCCGACGATGCATTCGGCGACGGCGAGACGGAGAAGCTGCTGCACCGCGTGCTGGTGACGGGGTACCTGGAGCCGCTGCGCAGCCACGAGGAGGCAGCGACCCGGCTCTGCCTGAGCCGGGCCGCCTACTTCCGCCGGCTGCGGACCGCCGTCGAGCGGGTGGCGGAGCACCTGGCATCGCCGTGAGCCGTCAGGCCACGGGACCTTTGCCATCTTGCGGGAAAGTAATGCCCCCAGGCCGGGGAAGCAGCAGGCATGACGGCATCACATCCCGGCGGCGCCGGCGATGGCCCGCCCGAGATCCTGGCCAGCGGCGGTCGGCGGGACCATGAGGATCGGCCGGCTGACCTGACCGCTGCCCGCCGGGTCGCGGCCATCGCCGCTGTGGCCGTCGTGCTGGTCGCGGGCTGGGCCGGCCGCGACTACCTCACCGGGAGCTGGCGGTACTGGGCCGAGCACCGCAGCCCGCTGGCCCCGGGGCTGCTGTGCCCGACGTACCCTGGCCAGGCCATGCCTGGCCCGGGCCTGCTGACGGCCATCTTCGACCTGGGCCGGGGCGTTCCGGCTGCTGCCGTCGCCCGGCGATACGGGTGCGAGCCCGCGTCGAGCATCTTCGGTACCCAGGGCCGCGCGCCCCTGCCGCGCGGCGCACGACTGAAGTAGCCGGTGCCCGGCGGTGGACAGACTGGGGCGGAGTCGCCGCGCCGAACGGCGGTTCGCGTTCACGTTCAGGCCGAAATACCGGTCTCGTTAGTTTCTACTGACGTTTCTGATGTAAAATTCCGTGGTGGACGTACCGGCTCTGCTTGCGTCCGAGACGGGCGCCCGGCTCGGTGCCAGCCGCGCCCGTGTGCTCGACCTGTTGCGCGCCGCGACCGGCGCGCTTAGTGTGCGGGAGATCGCCAGCCAGGCCGGGCTGCACCCCAACACCGCCCGGTTCCACCTGGAGGCTCTGGTGCAGGCGGGCCTGGCCAGTAAGGAGCGGCAACAGCGCGAGAGCCTGGGCCGGCCAAGCATGGCGTACTCGGCCACCGGCGAGGACGGGCCGGCGGGGCAAAGGCGCTTCCGGCTGCTCGCCGAGATGCTTACCAGCATGATCGCCGCGGTCATGCCGCAGCCCGGCGAGGCCGCGGCCGAGGCCGGCCGCGAGTGGGGCCGCTACCTCACCGGGCAGCTGCCGCCGTACGAGCGGCTGGACGCCGGGGAGGCTGTCGAGAGGCTGCGGGCGACCATGGAGAGAATCGGCTTCGCCCCCGAACTCACCGCACAGGGCAGCCGGTACCGCCTGCTGCTGCGGCAGTGCCCGTTCCGTGAGGTGGCTGAGCGCCATCAGGACGTCGTATGCGCCCTGCACCTCGGCCTCATACAGGGCGCCCTGGCGCAGATGCGGACGACGGTCACGGTCGGCCGGCTGCAGCCGTTCGCCGAGGCTTGGGGCTGCATCGCCGACCTCGCCGTTGATCAGGCTCCGGGAACCGACACGCGATCAGGTGACGATCACTGAGCGGCGATTTCCGGTGAGTCACAGGCTCCTATCCGGCGACGCGGTCGTCGCGCGGCTGGTCGACGGCCGGCCGGCGGGCGGCAGCGCGCTGCCTGCGGCGGCGCAGGCTACGACGCTCGTCTTCGGTGAGCCCGCCCCAGATCCCGTAGGCCTGGCCGGTGCTCAGCGCGAAGTCCAGGCACGCCTCCCGCACCGGGCACTGGGCACACACCTCTTTGGCCTCGGCTATCTGCGCCAGCACGGGGCCCGTTGAGCCGATCGGGAAGAACAGCTCCGGGTCTTCGCCACGGCAGGCCGCGCGATCCCGCCAGCCGCCCTCGTCCCACCCCGGACCTTCCTGCTCGTCAGGCCGGGGGGCCGGAGCCTTGGTGTTGTCCACAGCCACCCCCCTGTATATCGCGACGTTGCTAGTTTTTACTAACACAATCGTGTTCAGATTGCTTCCCGGCCACCGCGCTCCGCGGGCCATAGGGTGGCCGTCATGGCCAAGCCTGTGCTCGTGGTGGTTGACGGTGAGGGCGGCAGCCTGCAGGCGCTGACAGCTGAGCTGGAATCGCGGTACGGGGCGAACTACCAGGTGGCGTCCGGTTCGTCGGCGGAGGTGGCGCTGGCCCGGCTGGCGGAACTGAAGGCCGCGGGGGCTGATGTGCCGCTGGTGCTGGCCGATGAGTGGCTGCCGGGGATGAGCGGGACGCAGTTGCTGGCGCGGGTGAGGGACTTCTTTCCCACGGCCAGGCGCGCGCTTCTGATCTACTGGCGCGACCGGTCGAAGGCCGCGCCGTTCCTGGAGGCGGCGGCGCGTGGGTGGGTGGATTTCTACCTGGCCAAGCCGGGGTCGTCACCGGATGAGCAGTTCCACCGGGAGGTCACCGGGTCGCTGGAGGAGTGGTGGCGCGAGCGGGGCGGGCGAGGCGAGACCGTCACAGTGATCGGGGACGATCCCTCTGCCCGGGTCCACGAGATCCGCGACCTGCTGGCCCGTAATAGCGTCCCGTTCAGCTTTTTTCCCAGCGACTCGCAGGAGGGCCGGGCAGCCTTGCAGCGGCTGGGCGTGAGCGAGCCCGCCGGGCCGGTGCTGTCACTGTACACCGGCGTCGTGCTGGTGGATCCGGCTAATGCCGAGGTGGCCGAGGCGCTCGGGCTGGACGTGCGGCCGGGCGGGCGGACCTATGACGTAGTCATCGTCGGGGCCGGGCCGGCCGGCCTGGCCGCTGCCGTATACGGGGCGTCGGAGGGGCTGCGCACCGCGCTGCTGGAGCGGGAGGCGTTCGGCGGCCAGGCCGGGACGAGCTCACGGATCAGGAATTATCTGGGTTTCCCCGGTGGCGTCAGCGGTGTGGAGCTGGCACAGCGCGCCTACGAACAGGCGTGGGTGTTCGGTACCGACTTCGTCTACGGCAACCCGGCCGCGTCACTGGCAAAGGACGGGGACCTGATGGTGGTCGGGTTGGAGGACGGAAGCGAGATCCGGGCCCGCGCCGTGGTGATCGCGACAGGCGTGTCGTACCGGCGCCTGGGGGTCCCCGAACTGGAGGCGCTGGTCGGCGCGGGCGTCTTCTATGGCGCCGGGACCATTGAGGCGCAGGCCGTAGCGGGGAAGTCTGCCATCGTGGTGGGCGGCGGCAACTCAGCCGGGCAAGCCGCGCTGCACCTGGCGAAGTACGCACAGCAGGTCACGATTCTCGTCCGCTCGCCGTCTCTCGCGGCGAGTATGTCCGACTACCTGATCCGCCAGATCGAAGCTGCGCGCAATGTGGACGTCCGGTACCGCTGCGAGGTCGCGGGTGGCAGTGGCAGCGGGCATCTGGAGCAGGTGCTGTTCCGGAACCGCGACTCTGGCGAGGCGGAATTGGTGCCGGCCGCCGGCCTGTTCGTCCTGATCGGCGCCCAGCCGCTCACCGGCTGGCTACCCGAAGCTATAGGACGCGACCGATGGGGATTCGTCCTCACCGGAGCCGACAACGCTGAGAACTGGCCCCTGCAGCGGGCTCCCTTCCTGCTGGAGACCACCACTCCGGGCGTGTTCGCCGCTGGCGACGTCCGGCATGGCTCGATCAAACGCGTGGCCTCTGCCGTCGGCGATGGCTCGATCGCCATCCGCCTGATCCACGATTACCTTGCACTCGCGCCGCCCGTCACGACACGTCCGGCAGAGTGAGCTGCACGCCCCGCCATGTCACGTTCAACATATAAATTATATATAACGGAGCGCGGTGCCCGGACCGGTCAGCCCAGGGTGATCACCCGGCGCGCGATCCGCCAGGCGCCGTCCTCGTACCGCAGCACGTCGTGGTAATGGCCCATGTTGTGCAGGACCGGCGACGTGGCGGTGTCGCGCCAGAACAGCCAGTAGGAGTCGGCGGTGGCCGTGGCGGCGTCCCCGACCTGCACGGCCAGGGTCGTGATGACGTGCCTGGTGGCGCTGCCCGGCCCGGTGACCCGCTGGCTCCGCCGTTCCCGCGCGCCGGCCAGGATGTCGGCGCGACCGCGCCGGGGACCGCCGGGATACTCCCACGACCCGTCCTCGGTGAACAGGGCGGCGTACTCCTGGAGATCGCCGTGGTCGGCCAGCTGGGCGACCCGCGCGATCACGTTGCGGATCTCCAGCTCGGCGGCGACCCGGCCGATCAGCTCATCGCCGGTCACGCCGCGCCCCCACCCCTCTCAGCGGGCGGCCTCCTCGCGGGCGGCCCGGAGCACCTCGCGCGCGATGATCAGCTGCTGGATCTGGCTGGTTCCCTCGTATATCCGGAACAGCCGGGCGTCGCGGTACAGCCGCTCGGCCGGCACGCCGCGCATGTACCCGGCGCCGCCGTGGATCTGCACCGCGCGGTCGGCGACCCGGCACACCGCCTCGCTGGCGAAGTACTTCGCGCACGACGGGCCGGTGCGCCGGTCCTCGCCCGCCTGGTAGGCCCGCGCCGCCTCGATGACCAGGCCCCGGGCCGCCATCAGGTCGGTCTGCGAGTCGGCGAGCATGCCCTGCACGAGCTGGAAGTCGCCGATCGGGCGGCCGGACTGCCGGCGGGTGACCGCCCATCGCGCCGACTCGTCCACCAGTCGCTGCATCAGCCCCACGCACTGCGCGGCGATGTGAATCCGCCCGTGGGCCAGGCAGCGCATCGCGGTCGCGTAGCCGGTTCCGGGTAGCTCCCCGATCAGCCGCTCCGCCGGCACCCGCACCTCGTCGAAGCTGACGTCCGCGGTGACCGCCCCGGCCTGGCCCATCTTGCGGTCCCTGGGGCCCACGCTGAGCCCGGGCGACCCGCGCTCGATCAGCAGAGCCGAGATGCCCCGGCTGGCCGGGGCCTGCGGGTCGGTGCGGGCGAACACCATGAACACGTCGGCGTACGGCGCGTTCGTGATGTACCGCTTGGTGCCCGTGATGACCCAGTCGCTGCCGTCGCTGCGCGCCGAGGTGGTCAGCGTCGACGGATCCGATCCCGCTTCCGGCTCGGTGAGCGCGAACGAGGCCGTCCACTCGCCGCTGGCCAGCCGCGGCAGGTACTCCGCGCGCTGCTTGTCTGTGCCGCCCTCCAGCAGGACGTGGCCCGCGATGCCGTTGTTCGTCCCGAACAGGGAGCGGAACGCCGGGGCGGCGTATCCAAGCTCGAAGACGAGCCGGACCTCCTCCGGCAGCGACAGGCCCAGGCCGCCGTGCTCGGCGGGGATCGCGAAGCCGTACAGCCCCATCGCGGCGGCCGCGTTCTTGATCGCGGCGGGTATCTCGTCGGCGGCCTCGATATCGTCCTCGGCGGGCACGACCACGTTGCGGACGAAGTCGCGCACGGTGGCGAGGATCTCGCGCAGCTCAGGTTCCTCCACGGCTGTGTTCCTCCACACGGGCCTCCGGTCAGGATTCCGCGGTCCGGGACGCCGCACGGCCCAGCACGTCGGCCGTGTGCTCCCCGAGACCGGGCGCGGCCCGCTGCGGGCCGCCGTTCGCCTGCCAGAATCGCACGGGCGTCGCGACCGACCGCACGCCGCCGGCCTCCAGCCACGCGCCGGTCGCGGCCGCCTGCGGGTCGGCGAGCACCTCGTCGAGATCAGGGACCGGCCCCCACCACACGTCCGCCGCGTCCAGCGCCCGCGACCACTGCTCGAGCGTCTGGCCCGCGAAGATCGCGTCCAGCTCCGCGATCAGCGCCCGGCCGTTGGCGCGCCGGGCCTTCGCGTCGGCGAACCGCGGGTCACCGGCCAGGCCGGGCCTGCCGAGCGCCGCGGCCAGCTCGGGCCAGTGCCGGTCCCCTTCCAGCGCCACTAGCCACAGCCACCGGCCGTCCGCCGTCGCGTAGCAGTTGTACAGCGGCGATTCCTGCTCCTCGCGCGGCCGCGTCCTGGCCCGCTTGCCGAAGGCGAGATACGTGCTCAGGTCGCTCCCGTTGCAGTACAAGCCGGTCCGCAGCAGCGAAACGTCGACCACCTCGCCCTGACCCGTCCTGGCCCGGTTCAGCAGCGCCGCGCAGATCCCGGCGACCAGGGCCGTCGCGGCCATCCTGTCGCCAGCGGCCGGCCGCAGCGGCGGCGGCGGCGAGCCGGCGGGCAGCATCCGCGCCGCCATGCCGCTGCGCGCCCAGAACGCGCTGAGGTCGTAGCCCGGCCGGTCCCGCTCGGCGCCCTGCCAGCCGAAGCTCGTCATCGTGGCCACGATCAGCCGGGGATAGCGCTGCCGGAGCGCGGCCGGATCCAGGGACAGCCGCTCCAGCGCCGCTGGCCGCAGGTTGGTGACGAACACGTCCGCCCCGTCCAGCAGCTCGCCGAGCGCCTCCAGGGCGCCGCGCGCCTTCAGGTCCAGCACCACCCCCCGTTTGCCCCGGTTGTCCAGGGCGAACGCCGGCGAGCTGGCCACGTCCACGCCGATATGCCGCAGCGTGTAGCGGTTCGGGTCACCGGCCGGGGATTCCACCTTGATGACGTCGGCGCCCCAGTCGGCGAGCATCGAGGCCGCGGCCGGCCCGGCCACCCAGATGGCCAGCTCGATCACGCGGTATCCGTGCAGCGGTCCCATGCAGCCTGCCTCCCGAGCTGTCCGGCGCGCACTCCGATGTTCCACCACTCGCAGGCCAAACGCCAGGCGTGATGCCCCTTCGACCCCTGACCCGGAGCGCTGACCTCGCGGCGACGGTTGGCTCAGCCGGGGTACCTGCTCGGCCGCCCCATAATGATCCGGCCGCGGCCATGAGCCATCCAGGCCCGGCCCGGCCCCGTCATCAGCGCGCCGCCCGCCGGCAGGTCGGCCGGGTCGACGCCGACGCCGAGGAGGGTACGGGTCACCGCCTGGGCCGCGTCGAGCAGGTCGTCGAGCGCGCGGGCCAGGTGCGTCCCGGTGACCGCGTTGAGCACCGGGTCGTCGTGCAGCGACTCCAGCACGCTGCGCCGGATCAGTTCCTTGATGAACGAGGCCGTGGTGCCGTCGGTGCGCTCGATGGCGAGACTCACGTCCTCGTCCGTCAGCGCCAGCGGCACGTTCTGCCCGTAAAGCGCCAGCAGGCGTTCCCGGGCCGGGGCGTCGGGCAGCGTGATCTCGACCGCGACGTCGACCCGCCCCGGCCGCGCGGCCAGAGCGGGTTCCAGCAGGTCGGCGCGGTTGGTGGTCAGCAGGAACAGCAGGTCGGCGTCGGGGGCCGCCCCGTCCATGGCGTCGAGCAGGTCGAACAGGACCGGGCTCGACGCCGGTCCGAGCGAACGCTCCTCGGCGACCAGGTCGACGTCCTCGAGCACGATGACGGCGGGCAGCAGGGCACGGGCCAGATCGGTGACCGCGCCGACGGCGACCAGGGTGCGGCCGGTGAGGACCAGGCGCGTGTAGCCGGTCATCTGGCCCATCAGGTAGCGGGTGGTATGCGTCTTGCCGGTGCCGGGCGGGCCGTAGAGCAGCAGGCCGCGCTTGAGGTGCTGGCCGGCGGCCAGGAGAGCCTGCCGGTGGCTGGCCACGCCGAGTGCATGCCGCTCGACCCGCGTCAGGACCGCGGCGGGCAGCACGACGTCCTCCCGGCTGAGACCGGGCGGGTCGGCGAAGGTCAGGTCAACGCCGCCCATCGGGCCCAGCGACACGTCAAGCAGGTGGCCGCGATAAACGTTGAGCTCGGCGCGCAGGTGATCCAGCTCGGCGAGCAGGCGCTGGGCCAGGTCGACCGGCAGGCCGGCGACCTCGACCTGGAGGACCGGCTGATGCTCGTTCGGGCCCTGGATCATCACGACGTAACGGCCCTGCTGATCGGTGACCAGCAGCAGGGCCAGGCGCAGGCATCCGAGGGTCGACCCCGGCCCGTTCGGTAGGTCGGTCAGGGCAGGCGCCGTCAGCCGCAGCGGTGGCAGCGCCTCGCCCGCGACCAGCTGCTGCAGGGACAGCCCCCCGTAGTGCGGCGGCAGGGCGATTCCTTGAATCTCGACCGTCCGTCCCGCACGTGCCGACCAGGCGTCGACCGCGGTCTGCAGGTTCACGTGATCGAACGGAGGCAGGTCACGCGTCACCACGGAATGGTGCACGCCATCGGGCCCCAGGAAATCGCGCGCCAGCGCCGATACCTCGTTGTCGTCCCGGGTGGCGGTCGAATGGACCCAGTCAAGGAACCCGCGGAACGCCGCGGC
>DASYXX010000445.1:0-8180 GCA_035934395.1 Streptosporangiaceae bacterium | reverse complement strand
GGTTGCGACGACAGAATGTTTGTTATGGCGCGCCTCGGTTGGACGTCGATCTCGATGCCGTTCGGTCTGTTGCCAACTCCGTCATTTCCATCACTTGCCGGTCATCCGGCTCGGTGAACGCATCTCATTATCTGGTACCGGTGATGAGTCGTTCGCGGTCGAACATCGCCGACGTGATCCGCCAGCCGAGCCTGTTGAGGACCAGCAGCACCGCGGCCCCGCCGAGGGCGACGATGAGCGAGGGACGGATCACGTTGAACGCGATGAGCGACGTCACCACGACCGACGGGAGGCTCGCGAGTACGCCGAGCTGCTGAGCGACGCGGACCTCGCCGGCCCGGGTGGAGATCGCGATGCCGACCCAGATCGACCAGCCGGCCAGCAGCGGGGTGAACACCAGCTGGGCGAGCAGGTCCGAGACTCGCAGTAGCGCCGGCGCGATGCCGGGCTGTGCGAAGATCTCGACCAGGGCCAGGAAGAAGGCGTAGACCGCGTACGAGATCGCAACCGACGGGACGAAGGACGCCAGGGCCTTGCCCAGCAGGAACTCCTCGCGGCGTATTGGCGTCCCGAGCACCGGCTCGAGCGTGCCCTGCTGGCGCTCGCCGACCACCGAGTAGGCGGCCAGCGTCGCGGACACGAGCGCGGGGATGGCCAGCAGGTACAGCAGCTCATGCTCGTGGGCGAGACCGCCGGATGCCGAGGCGCCCAGGTTCAAGACCGCGACTAGGGGCTGGACGAGGAAGAGGAGCGGGAGGATCGCCATCCCGGTGACGATGGTGCGGTTGCGCCGGTACTCCCGGAGCTCCTTGCGGAAGATGGCCCGCACGCGCCTCCTGCTGACGCTCATCTGCGGCGCGCCTCCTCGTCCTCGTTGATCAGCTCGAGATAGACGTCCTCGAGCGAGTGGCGCGACTCGCCGATCGACAGCACGTCGGCACCCGCCTGGACGAGGGCGCGAGTGACCGCGGGCGCGGCGAGGGCCGGGTCAGAGACGGCGAGGACGTAGTCGCAGGCGTCGTCCTGGCGCCAGCCGTCGACGGCTGGGAGGCCGGCGAACACAACGTCCGGCTCGGGGAGGGGGATGAGAGTCCTGACCGTGAGCGTCCTGGCGAACAGCCGGTCGCGCAGCTCGTCGGGCCGTCCGATCGTGCGCAGGGTCGTGTTCAGGATCGCGACCCGGTCGCACAAGCGCTCGGCCTCTTCGAGGCGGTGCGTGGTGAGGAAGATCGTCACACCGCTGCGGCGGAGTTCGGCGATCAGCTCGTGCACGTCCCGGGTGGCGACCGGGTCCAGGCCGGCGGTCGGCTCGTCGAGGAACAGCACCTGCGGGTCGCTGAGCAGCGCCCGGGCCAGAGCGACCCGCTGGCGCAGGCCCTTGGACAACGAGCCGCAGGCATCGCTGGCCCGGTCGGCCAGGTTGACCGCCCGCAGGGCGCGGTCGATGCGATCGCCGGGGTTGGGCGCCTCGTACAGGTCGGCGAAGCATTCGAGGTTCTCGGCCACGCTCAGGCGCAGGTAGAGGCCGGGCGACTCGGGCATGATCGAGATCCGGCAGCGGATCTCCACTCCGTTATCCTTCGTGAGCGGAATGCCGGCGACCGTGGCCGAGCCCGAGGTCGGCGCGATGAGCGTGCCGAGCGTCCGCACGGTCGTGGTCTTCCCGGCGCCGTTCGGGCCGAGGAAACCGAGCACCTCGCCATGGCCGATCTCAAAGGAGACGTCGTCGAACGCGACCCGGTCACCGAAGCGCTTGCCCAGACCAAGCGCGGACAGCGCCGGGGCGCCCCGGTTCGCGTCGCATGCCGCCACCTTCCGCGGAGTCACGAAACGCTCGCCTCGCGCGCGGACGGCAGGCTCGTCCCGCCCAGACACCGCGACCAGCGGCTCGGCCGGGGACGTGGTGCGGCGCCTCAGCTTCCCGATGAGCCACCTGATCAGGTAGATCATCACTGGTACCGCAGGGCCGTGCCGGGCTGGATCCGGGTGGCGCGGCGCAGCGGCCCGCGGATCACGATGAGCGTGAGCACGACTACGCCGGCGAGCGTGATCAGCGGTATGGCCGGGGGGAAGTCCTCGGGGAGGGTGACATCCGCATTGTGCAGGAAGAGTGCCAGCAGCCCCTGGTACATCAGCCAGCCGAGCAGGACTCCGAACGCCCAGCCGACGGCGGCCAGGACCACCGCCTCCGCGCTGAAGACGCGCCGGATCTGGCGGGCCCTGGCACCCAGGCAGCGCAGGATCCCGACCTCCCGGGTGCGCTCGATGACGCCCATGCTGAGGGCGCTGACCAGGCCCATGAGCATGATGGCCACCACCACCAGGCCCAGGATGTCCACGATGGTGAGGATGGCGGTATCGGCGGCGGTGATCTGCGCCTCGGCGACGTAGATCTCGGTGGTGCTGGCCGGGTACCCGGCGGCGGCCAGCCGGCTGGCGGCGGCGGTGGCCGCCCGGTCGATGGCGGCGTGGGCGGTGCTGGCGGTGGTGAGCCATACCGAGTTCGCGGTGCCGGGCCCGCCGTCCAGGCGTTCCAGCACGGGCAGCGGGAAGTAGACGGTGTCACCCGCGTTGGTCTGGCCGGTGTCGATCCCGGTGACCCGCACCCGGGTGGGTCCCGCGGCCAGGGTCAGGGTGAGGATCTGCCCGACCCGGGCGCCGGTGGTGCGGGCGACGGCCGGCCCGAGCACCACCGGCGGGACGGCGGGGCGGGCGTCCGCGGCGGTATCGGCGGCGGTGAACCAGCGGCCCGCGCTCAGCCGGTAACCGTAGAAGGGATGGGTGCCCAGGCCCCACGCCGTGTACGTCTGCCCGTTGTGCTGCACGGAACTGGTCTCGACCGGCTCGGCGCCGGTGACGCCGGGCGTGGCGGCGGCGACGGCGAGGGCCTGGGCGCCGAACGGCCGCGCGCCGCGGGTCGATGCCACCCCGGCGCTGATGCTGAAGTGCAGCTTGCCGATGGTCTGGCTGATCACGGCGGTTACCGACTGGCCGAGGGCGAGGAAGGCGATCGCGAGCCCGGCCGCCACCGCGACCTGCGCGACCGTGGCCGCACTGCGGCGTTTTTGCCGCAACGCGTTGCGGACCCCCATCCGCACGCTGCCGGGCACCCCGGCCCCGGCCAGCAGGCCGCTGCGCGCGACCAGGCGGTCAAGCCAGCCGGAGCCGTAACCGCTGGTGCCCGCGCCGGCCAGGGTCTCGGCCACCGGCCGGCGCAGCGCGCGGCGCAGCGCGGGCAGCGACGCGACCACGGCGAGCGCCGGGCCGAGCACCAGGCTGGCCACGACCACCGGGACGGAGACGGCGAAGCCGAACGACACGTCGATGAGCTTCACGGCGAAGTAGCCGGCCAGCAGGTAGGCGATGGCGATGCCCAGGATGCTGCCGACGACCGCGGCCGCCGCGCCGAGTACCGCCGCGGTGCGCACGGTGATGCCGGCGATCTGCCGTCGCCGGCCGCCGAGCGTCTTGAGGATGGCGATCTCGCCGGCCTGCTCGGCGATGAGGGTGTTCATCGTGGCCGAGATGAGGAACAGGGCAGAGGCGAACGCGAGGATCGTGATGATGTACAGCAGCGCCATGATGTGGTTGAACCCGGACTGCCCGGGCCACTGGCCGGGGGCGCGGACGGCGGGCAGCGCCGTGATCGGGTCCGCTCCGGTCTGCGCGGTCAGGTAGGCGCGCACCTCGGCGACCACCCGGGACTGCGCGGCCGCGGTGTCGTCGGTGAGCCGGAACCCCAGGTAGTTGTAACCGGCGCCGCGCAGCGCCTGCACCGTGGCCGTCGGGGCGTAGAAGACAGGCGTGGCCGAGCCGTTCGCGCCCGGGGTCGCGTACAGGTTCATCCCCGTACCGCTGACCCGCAGCCGCACCAGCCTGCCGCTGGCGGCCCGCACGTCGATCGTGCCGCCGTTGGGGACGGCGAAGCCGGTGGCCCGGGCGTTGCCCGCGTCGGCCAACACCTCACCGGGCCCCGGCATCCGGCCGGTGAACAGCGCCACGGTGTTGACCGGGGCGGACGCCAGCGCGGTGCCGGCGAGCTCGACGTCCTGGGGGCCGGCGGTGGATGTCACGGTGGTGGCGTAGCCCACGGCCGGGCTGACCGCGCCAACGCCGGGCAGGCGGCCCAGCGCGCGGAGCTGTGCCGGGCTCAGGTCAAGGGTGCTGGTGGATATCCCGACGTCATACAGGTGGCTGCCCGCGATCTGGCGGTTCATGGCCGCGTTCAGCAGGGCCGGCACGGCCAGGAAACCCAGGCTCGCGATCGCGATGCTCAGCGTGCACACCGCCAGCAGCGTGCGGGCACGGTGCCGGGTCAGGTCACCCCAGGCCTTGCGGGTCAGCGTGTTCACGGTCGCCGCACGGTGTCGCCGGTGATCAGGCCATCGCGGACGGACACGATCCGGGAGGCCAGCCCGGCGAGAGCCTGGTCGTGCGTGACGTACACGACCGTGGTCCCGTTCTCGTTCAGGTCCTTGAGCAGTTCGAACATGTCCCGGGCCAGGCGCGTGTCGAGGTTGCCGGTGGGCTCGTCGCCGAGCAGGATCGGCGGCCCGCAGGCCATCGCCCGGGCGATCGCGACCCGCTGCTGCTCGCCGCCGGACAGCTCCAGCGGCAGCCGGTCGCCGCGTCCGCCGAGCCCGACCGTGGCGAGGTGGCGGCTCGCCACGGCCTTGCGTTCGCGGGATGGGCCGAGCCGGGCCAGGTCCAGAGGGAGCGTGGCGTTCTCCGCCGCGGTGAGCGCCGGCATCAGCTGGAAGAACTGGAAGACGATGCCGATGGTGTGGCCGCGCCAGACGGCCAGCTGCTCCTCGGTCATCTGGTCCAGGCGGCTGCCGTTGACCGTCACCGTGCCGGCGGTGGGCCGGTCGATGCCGGCGATGAGGTTGATGATGGTGGTCTTGCCGCTGCCCGACGGGCCGGTGATCGCCACCATCTCGCCCGCGGCGATGGCCAGGTCCACGCCGCTCAGCGCCCGGAACCCGACCCCCCGCCTACCCCGCCTCCCCCCGGCACTGCGATACGTCTTCTCCACCCCGGCCAGCTCGATGATGGCCGGGGCGGCCGCGATGCCGGTCACCGCACCTGCCCCGTTCCCAGCAGGCACTCGGGCCCGGCGGGCGGACCCGTCGCGCCGGCGAGCCGGCCGTCGTTCAGGAACACCACCCGGTCCGCCCAGGCGGCGTGCCGGACGTTGTGGGTGGCCAGCACGACCGCGCAGCCCGTCGCGCACCGCTGGCGCAGCAGGCCCATCACCGACTCGCCGGTGAGCGCGTCGAGAGCACCGGTCGGCTCGTCGGCCAGCAGCAGCGACCGGCCCCCCGCGACCGCGCGGGCGATCGCCACCTGCTGTTGCTCACCCCCGGACAGCTGGCCGGGGAACCGGCCCCCGACCGCGCCCAGGCCAAGTGAGTCCAGCAGGCCGCGCGCGCCCGCCATCGCCGCCTTCGGCTTGACGCCGTCCAGTTCCAGCGCGAGCGCCACGTTCTCGGCGGCGGTCAGCGACGCGAGCAGGTTGGCCTCCTGGAACACGAAGCCGATCTCTCGCCGCAGCGCTTCCGCGAGCCCGGCCTCGCCCAGACCAGCCAGGTCACGGCCCGCCAGCAGGATCCGGCCGGAGGTCGGCCGTTCCAGCCCGCCCGCCAGCCGCAGCAGGGTCGACTTGCCCGAACCGCTGGGCCCCATGGCGGCCACGAATTCGCCGGCGCTGACCCGCAGGGACACATCGTCCAGCGCGACCACCCGCAGGCGCCCGGACCCGAAGACCCGTCCCGCCCCTTCTATGTCGAGGACCACCATCAGCTGCTCCGCTCCACCGCTCGTTCGGCCAGGATCTCCGGATGCCGCCGGGCCTTGCTCGCGGCGGTGTTCTCTCTCGCGAGCCGCGCCTGGCACATGTCGAGCCAGCGCACCTCGGCGTCGGCCTGGAAGACCAGCGCGTCGAGCATCAGCAGCCAGGCCAGGTTCCCGGCGGACTCGGCGGCGGCTTTCAGCCGGGTTACGTCCTGCAGCGCCCGCACGGTCGCCACCCGCTGCCGCTGCACGACCGCGGCGACATCCGCCATGCCCGACTGCATCGCGAAGACCAGCTTGATCGCCAGCTCCTGGCGGGGGATCATCTCGCGCGGCACCGGCGTCTCGAACCACCGGCCCAGCTCATCCCGCCCGGCCCCGGTGATCTCATACACCTTCTGGCCGTCGGCATCGGCCTCGGCGGTCACCAGCCCGTCCCGCTCCAGGCGCGCCAAGGTCGTGTACACCTGCCCGACGTTCAGCGGCCAGACGTCCCCGGTCGCTGCCTCGAACTCGGTCTTCAGCCGGTAGCCGTGCGTCGGCCCGGCGGACAGCAGCGCCAGAAGGCTGTGACGAACCGACACCGGCACCTCCATACCAAGTATTGCATACTGAGTATGGCATCAGCGCGCATGCGGGTCAACGGCGCTGGCGCATGAGTCGCGCCGCGGCCCGTCAGTGGCGTGGCCGAGCTGGCCGCTTCGGCGCAGGCTGTCCGACGGACCCCGAGGCCGACGGGCGTCCAGCAGGCCGGTGCGGCCGTGTTGCGTACCGTGACGGAGCTGGCTACAGGTGGAACCCTGCGGTCAGGGTCGGGAAGGAGGCCGCTCGGCCAAGTCGCGGCAGGATCGGAACCGTTCAGCTTCGGTTCGGCGGGGGCTGCTCCCGGGGTATGGTCTTTGGCCCGGTCGTGGCCGCGCAGGAGTGTGGCGGCGGCAATGCCGATCCCGGCGGCGATGAGCAGGGCGAGGTGCAGCCCGTCGGTGAAGGCGGTGCGGGTGCGGGCGTGGGCGGCGGCGGCGTCGCCGAGGCGGACGGCGACGGCGACCGATGCGCGGGCCTGGCTGGCCTGCGCGGCGGGCAGGTGGGCGAGGTGGAGGTGGCTCTGGTAGGTGGTGGTGAGGACGCTGGCCATTACCGCGATGCCCACCGCGCCGCCGAGTTCTCGGGACAGGTCGTTGAGCGCCGATCCGACGCCCTGGCGGGAGGCGGGCAGGGCCGAGGTGATGCCGCTGGTGGCCGGTGTCGTGGCCAGGCCGAGGCCGGCGCCCAGAGGATCAGCCCGGCGGCGAGGAGCCAGTAGCCGCTGGTGCCGGTCAGCTGCGCCAGGACGGCCAGGGCCGCGGCGATGAGCGCAAGCCCGGCGGCGCTGGCCGTTCGGGCCCCGAGCCGGGCTGCCAGCATCGGGGCCAGCCGGGCGGAGGGCAGCATGGGGCGGACATGGGCAGACTGCAAGACGATGAAGATGAAGCCGAACAGGGCGAAGAACTGCACGAAGATCGACAGGCTGCCGACGGCGAGGCCCCGGTGGGCGAAGACCCGGGGATCGAGCATCGGGGCGCGACGGCGCCGCTCCCAGAGGACGAATCCGGCGAGGACCACGACGTCGGCGGCCAGCCCGCCCAGGGTGCGAGCCGACCCCCATCCCTGGCCGGGAGCCTCGATGAACGAGAAAGCCAGTGCTGGGCGTGATCGCCCGCACATGCCGCCAGACGCGCGGTCAGGGGCGTCCCTCCGATTCTTGCCCAACGGCGGAGCGGAGAGCTGGCAGGCCGTAGTTCTCCAATGCCCTGATCACCTCCAGGGCGAACGCGTCCGGCGGCGAGCAGCGCACGGCCGGAGGGACCTGCAAGCCGGTTGATCTGAGTACACGTCGCTTCGTGGTCAATCCCTTACACTGCGTGTTAGACTGAGCATGCATGACGGAACGGGCCGAACGGCCAGCGCGGCCAGCAGCCCGGCAGCCACCAGGCGTAAGTCCCAAATTGCGGCGAATGCGCGCCCGCCCGCTCCGTTGTGCACGGGCCAGCGGGGCTCCCCCGCTAGGCGCCAGCGAGCAGGACGTCGATGGCCCCCTCGGCGCCCCCGCTGCAGTCGTCGACAACCTCGCCCTTGCGGGCCGCCGCGATGACCCCACCGGCGACGCGTCAGGGACGCCCGCTCATGCCGCGAGGCTCGTATCACGATGTCGCGGCGCTTGAAGATCCCGCTGGAGCGCGTCCGTTCCAGCACCGCTTTGTGCCGAACTGGAGCCCCGTCAGGGCTTCTTCAGCAGGACCTCTCCTTCGAGGCCGTCGGGGTCCCGGAAGAACACGCTCAGCGCACCGCCGAAATCGTTGACTGTGCCGTCGCTCGCCCCCGCGTCCACCAGCCGCTCTCGGATCGTG
>DASYXX010000441.1:0-7663 GCA_035934395.1 Streptosporangiaceae bacterium | reverse complement strand
CTGCGATCGTCGCCTGCGACACGCAGATGTGCGCGGTGCTGCAGGGCAACGGGATTCCGGCCGGGCGCCTGCTCAGGCTCGGGGACGGGAACGCCGGGCCGCTCGGCAGCGACGTGATCGTGTCCACGGCAGCCCTCCGTGAGGAGTTCGGCAGCCGCCTGACCAGCGTGTACGCCCCGGTGGCACTGGCCACGTTCGGGTCGGGGAGCGCTCAGGTGGCGGTCCGGGTCGTTGCTGCGGATGGGTCCGCCGCCTACCTGCGCAGCTTGCAGGCGGATGCCACTGCCCGGCGCGCGGTCGGTGCGCTGCTACTACGCAACCCGGACCTGCGCGTATCGCCTGCCGGCCGCCGCGAACTGGCCGCCGGGCAGGTGGATGCGCGCCTGCTCAGCGCTATTGCGGCGCTGGCCACGCCGTATCACGTCGACATCACCGGCTTCGGCGCGCCCGCGGCTGGCGCGAGCCCCGGCGTACCACTGCGTTCGGCCGACATATCGCCGGCCCCGGCGGGTCCCAGGGGCGGCGCGGCGACGCTCGGCTCCCTGAAGAGGTTCCTGCTTGCCCAGCGGGCCCTCTTCCGGCCCGGAGATGTCACCACCGTGCGGCTGGCTAGCGGCCAGACCGTGCTGCGCGTCGAATTCACCGCGCCGAGCCCGCTTGGACTGCTCGGGGCCCCAAACTGAAATAAGGAGATCATCATGACACTGCGGCTGAACGCGCCGCGCCGGTGGCGGCTGCGCCATCACGGCTCTGGCGGCAGAGGTGCCAGCCGACGCGGTGCCCGGCTGGCGATGCTGCTGGGCGCGGCCACGCTGTCGCTGGGCACGCTCGCCGGGACCGCCGCGGCCGCGCCTGCGCCCTCGATGTCGTCCGGGATGGGCTGGATGCGGTGTGCCCACCTGTCGCCCACCGCCCCGGTGGACATCTACGTGTATTCCTTCAAGGATCCGATGGCGATGAGTGTGCTCAGGCATGTCCGTTACGGCGGGGTGGGCATGTACATGGAGATGCGGGCCGGTGAGTACACGATCGGCATACGACCGGCTGGCGCGCCGGCCAGCACTCCGCCGGTGCTGTCCGCCAGCCTTATGCTGCGGGCCGGGCAGGCCTACACTGTGGCCGCGATGGGCCCGCCGAATGGCCTGCGGCTCCGAATGCTGAACGACCGGCTGGCTACCCCCGACGGCAAGTCGCTGGTCCGGGTCATCCAGGCGTCGCTGAAGCAGCCCCGCGTCACGGTCCGGGCGGGCAGCGCGACGCTGGCCAGCAACCTGGCTTTCGCCAGCGTCACTCCCTACGACACGGACACGCCAGGCCGGTGGATGGTAGACGCCACAGGCGGCAGCGAGACCTGGTCCGGGAACATCAAGCTGACCGCAGGCTCGATTCACACCCTCGTGGTGCTGGACTCCTCCAGCGGCCTGAAAGTCGCCGACCTGACGGACGCCGCGGGCAGTGGCATGATGCCCCATGGCGGCGTAGCCACCGGCCTCGGTGGCACGGCCCCGGGCCCGGCGCCCTCGCTGCTACCCTGGCTCGCCGGGCTGGCCGGCGGGCTGCTGCTGGCGGTCGCCGCGGCGATCCGACTGCGCCGGGGCGAGACAATGACACGGCACGCGCGCTGATGCGGCCCGCCCCGCGCGCATCGACTGCCAAGGCTGGGCTAGGCAAGCATGCACGACACAGCCCGCCCTGGCGCAAGATGACACGGCGGCCGCTCACGGCCGTCGTGTTTCTTGGCGGCGTGCTCGCGATGGCCATCACGATAGTCGGACTGCTGGTGCTGGCTGGCCGGCCCGGGCGCCCGCCCGGGCCGGCCGACGCCGCGCCGGACCGCCTGGCGCCGTTGGTCACACTGCCCCCGCTGCCGGAGCCCGTCATGCTCGCCGCGGCGCCGCCGGTCGCGCTGCAGATCCCGGCCATCGGGGTGCGCACCAGGCTGGTCCAGCTGGGCATCACCCGGCAGGGCACACTGCAGGTGCCAAATAGCCCCTCCGTGGCCGGCTGGTATACCGGCAGCCCCCGGCCGGGCGAGATCGGCTCTTCGATCATCGTCGGACACATCGATTCCTACCTCGGCCCGGGGGTCTTCTACCGGCTGCGCGAGCTGCACCCGGGCGACCGGATCTACGTGCGGCAGGCGGACGGCATATCCGCAGTTTTCGAGGTTACCGCGGTACATCAGTACCCGAAGGCACACTTCCCCGCGGCCGCCGTGTACGGCCCGGTACCCGATGCCGAGCTGCGCCTGATCACCTGTGGTGGCACGTTCGACTACGCGACGCGCAGCTACCTCAGCAACATCGTTGTCTACAGCACCGAGGTCAGCGCGATGCCGGCGATGCCAGCGATGCCCTCGATGCCTACGATGCCCGCGATGCCCTCCACGCCCGCCATGCCCTCTACGCCCGCGATGTAGGACTGGCACAAGCGTTTACCCAGCCCCGTCTTGACATCGCGATCTCGAGGGCCGGTTCTCATAATGTCGAAATCCGCATGTCGTGGCTGGCAGGTGCCCCGGGGCTACACACTGCTTGAACCTGATATCGATATCATAATAGGCTGGAAGATCGTGATCGTGGACATCGATGCCTAGCGCGGGGTAGGCCATGAGCCGGGTCGTGGTGGTCGGCGGCGGTAACGCGGGGCTGTGCGCCGCGATCGCGGCCCGGGAGGCCGGGGCCGACGTCTGCCTGCTCGAGCGGGCCCCCGAGGCGCTCAGGGGAGGCAACTCCGCGTTCACCGCGGGGCTGATGCGGACCGTCTACGACGACGTCGGGGACGTCCTGCGCCTGGTCGACTCGCTGACCGACGAGGACCTGGCCCGCACCGACTTCGGCTCGTACACCGCCGGCGACTTCCTGGACACGCTGGCGCGGGTCACGGAGTACCGCTGCGATCCCGAGCTCGCCGGCCAGCTCGTCCGCGGCAGCACCGAGACGCTGGAGTGGATGACGTCGCACGGGGTGCGGTTCGCGCCCGCCTACGGCCGGCAGGCGTTCCGGCAGGGCGACCGGTTCAGGTTCTGGGGCGGTGCGATCCTCGAGGTCGTCGGCGGCGGCCGGGGCCTGGTGGACGGCCTGTACGCCGAGGCGGGCAGGCTCGGGGTCGAGGTCCGCTACGAGACCCGCGCCCTCCGCCTGCGGTACGACGAAAGCACGGGGGTGCGGGGGGTGCGGGTCTCGGCAGCCGGCGCCCGCGCGGACCTGCCGGGCGACGCGGTGGTCCTGGCCGCCGGCGGGTTCCAGGCCAATGCCGAGTGGCGGGCCCGGTACCTGGGCCCGGGCTGGGACCTGGCGAAGGTGCGCGGCACGCGCTACGACACCGGCGACGGCATCGAGATGGCGCTGCGCGCCGGCGCGTCGCCGGCGGGCCACTGGAGCGGGTGCCACGCGGTCGCCTGGGACCGGAACGCGCCGGAGTTCGGCGACCTGCGGGTGGGCGACGGCTTCCAGAAGCACAGCTATCCGTTCGGCATCGTCGTCAACGCGCGCGGCCAGCGGTTTCTCGACGAGGGCGCCGACTTCCGCAACTACACCTACGCGCGGTACGGCCGCGAGATCCTGGCGCAGCCGGGCCAGGCCGCGTGGCAGGTCTTCGACCAGCAGGCGGCCCACCTGCTCCGCGACGAGTACCGCATCCGCGAGGTGACGAAGGTGACCGCGCCGACCATCGAGAAGCTCGCCGAGGCGATGGACGGCGTCGACGCGCGGGCGTTCGTCGAGACGGTCCGGCGGTTCAACGAGAGCGTGCGGCGGGACGTCCCGTTCGACCCGAACGTCCTCGACGGCCGGTGCACCGCGGGCATCACCCCGCGGAAGAGCAACTGGGCCCTGGCGCTGGAGCGGGGCCCGTTCGAGGCCTACAACGTCACCTGCGGGATCACGTTCACGTTCGGCGGGGTCCGGGCCGACGCGCAGGCCCGGGTCGTCGACGGAGACGGGCGGGTGATGCCGGGCCTCTACGCGTGCGGCGAGATGCTCGGCGGCCTGTTCTACCTCAACTACCCCGGCGGCTCGGGCCTGACCGCCGGCGCGGTCTTCGGCCGCATCGCAGGCCGGAACGCGGCTGTGATCGGCGGAACCGGCGTCCGTTACTAAGGAGGAATAGCATGGCGACCTATGTCCTGGTCCACGGCGGCGGGCACGGCGGCTGGTGTTATCAGCGGGTAGCCCGGATGCTGCAGTCCGCCGGGCCGACGCGCTCCTGGAGGTCGCCGCCGCCTGACCGCGGGTGATCTCAGTCGCGCAGGTCGGCGCCCGTGCCGGCCGCGCCCGCGCCGGCCGTGGCCGCGGGGGCGGACTGGTCAAGGTCGCGGCCGGGCGCCTCCCGGCTGGCGGCCAGCTGATGGGTGATCCGGTCGAGCAGCGCCAGCAGCGCCGGATGCTGGTCGGGATGCCAGTCGGCGCACAGGCGGGAGACGCCGTCGTGGCGCGCCCGGTAGAGCCGGTCGTAGGCACGCTGCCCGGTCTCGGTGAGCGGCACGGGCTCGCCCTGGTCCGCCGGCAGGGGCCCGACATAGCCGGGCCGGACGAGCTCGGTGAGCCGCTCCTCGAGGTCGGCGTCGGGCAGCTCCAGCCGGCGGGCCAGCTCGTGACGGCTCATCCCGGGGTGCTGGCCGACGCGCAGGAGCAGCCACGCCGCCCGTGGTTCCAGCTGGAGGCCTGCCGCCGAGGCCAGGCCGGCGTAGACCTCGCGCCGACGCTCGCGGCCGAGCAGCGAGGTCAGCGCGCGCTCCATCTCCTGATCCGAGGTCCGGACCGTGGGCCTGGACGTGGGGGCCAGCGTGTCGGCCGGGTCCGGCCTGCCGGTGGTGGCCCGCAGCGGGATGTCCTTGAGCGTCCAGCTGAGCAGGAACGCCAGCGCGCCGAACGGGACGGCCACCAGGAACACGCTCTGCAGCGAGGTGGCATAGCCGCTGATGTACCCGGCGTGCACGGCGGCCGGCAGCCGCGCCAGCACCGCCGGGCTCGCGCCGCTGGCCGCGGTGACGCCGTGCGGCAGCGACAGCCCATGGAGGCTGGCGGAGAGGTTGCCGGGCAGGACGTTGGCGAAGACCGCGCCGAAGATGGCGGTGCCGAACGAGCCGCCGATCGACCGGAAGAACGTCGCGCCGCCCGTGGCGGCGCCGAGGTCGCCGTAGCTGACCGCGTTCTGCACCGCGACGACCAGGACCTGCAGCGAGGCGCCGATGCCCGCGCCCAGCACGAGCATGTACAGCGTCGACAGCCAGTCGCTGGTGGTCACGCCCAGGTTGGACAGCAGGTAGAGCCCGAGGGTCATGACCGCCGTTCCGACGATCGGGAAGACCCGGTACCGGCCCCACCTGCTGACCAGCCGCCCGGTCGTGATTGAGGTGGCCAGCAGGCCGGCCATCAGCGGCAGCAGCCGCAGCCCCGAGATGGTCGGGCTCGCGCCCTTGACGATCTGCATGTACTGGGGCAGGTACGCTATCGCCCCGAACATCGCGAACCCGACGACGAACCCGACCGCGCTGGACGCGGAGAACACCCGGTTGCGGAACAGGTGCAGCGGCACGACGGGCTCGGCGGCACGTCTCTCCGCCCAGATGAACGCGGCGCCCAGGACCACCGCGGCCGCGGCCAGGATGAAGATCGGCGCGGAAGACCACTGGTAGGTCGTCCCGCCCAGCGAGGTGAGCAGGACGAGACTGCTCACCGCGCCGGCCAGCAGCACCGTGCCCAGGTAGTCGATGCGGTGCGGCACGCGGCTCAGCCGACCCGGGAGGACCGCGGCGACCACAGCCAGCGCCACCGCGCCGATCGGCAGGTTGACGTAGAACACCCAGCGCCACGACAGGTTGTCGACGAAGAACCCGCCGATCAGCGGGCCGATGACGCTGGTCACGCCGAACACGCTGCCGAACAGGCCCTGGTAGCGGCCGCGTTCCCGGGCCGGCACGACGTCGGCGACGATCGTCTGCGCGCCGGTCAGCAGGCCGCCGCCGCCGATGCCCTGCACCGCGCGGAACGCGATCAGCTCGAGCATCGTGTGCGCCAGCCCGGCGAGCACCGACCCGACGAGGAAGATGATGATCGCGGCCTGGAAGAAGATCTTGCGGCCGTACAGGTCGCCGAGCTTGCCCCACAGCGGCGTGGACACGGTGGAGGCCAGCAGGTAGGCGGTCACGACCCAGGACAGGTGCGACAGCCCGTGCAGATCACCGGCGATCGTGGGCAGCGCGGTCGCGACGATCGTCTGGTCCAGCGCCGCGAGCAGCATCCCCAGCAGCAGCGCTCCGATGATGATCAGGGTCCGGCGCTGGCTGAGCTGCCCGGGCCCGGCCAGCTCGGCGGATGTCACGCTGCTCGCCAACTGACCCTCCCGTCTCCCCCAACGATTGTGCCCCCGTTGCCCCGACGTTATCCGGCCGGTAACGTTTGCGCCCTTTTATGCGGCGGGCTACGCCGGGTGGACGCTCACCGGCACGCCGGAATAGCGCGCCATCCCCGTGACCGGGTCGGCCTGCAGGTGGCTGGTGAGCACGTTGACGTTGGCGTCCGGATGGCCGTGCGGCACCGAGACGGCGCCGCGCCGCATGCCAAGATCCACCCGCGCGATGCCCGTGAGCTCGCCGCTCGCGCTGCGCACGATCACCGGCTCCCCGTCGGTGACGCCCGCCGCCGCCGCGTCGTCAGGATGCAGCAGGACCTCCGGCGCGTCGCCGAGGAACGTGAGCTGGGAGTTCAGGTGCCGTTTCTGCCGCCGTGGCACGAGGCACAGCGACGCCGGGCCGCCGAGCGCCGCCAGCTGGGCCACCAGCTGCGGCGGAGCCAGGCGCCAGCCGCCGAGCCGCCCGACATGATCCTCGACCCACTGGGCGGGCAGCTGATACCCGGTGTCAACGTAACGCCGGCCGGCGAGGTCGGCGAACGTGCAGCGGGCGCGCGCCGCCTGGCGGGCCAGCATCAGGTCGTCCGACTCCGGCCCGTCGTCCGCGGGCAGCGGCCCGCCGGGGTCGTAACCCAGCCGGCGGCCCAGCTCGGCCAGCACCCACCAGGCGGACCGCCGCTCGCCGACGGGCTCGACGACGGCGGGCGAATACTGGGCGGCGACCCGCGGGCTCATGAAGTCCCACAGGCTGACGTCGGCCCGTTCCAGCTGGTCCTTGGTCGGCAGCACGTGCGTGGACAGCTCGGTCGTGTCGTTGGCGATGATGTCGACCGTCGCCAGCACGTCGAGCTGCGCCAGGGCCGGGCGCAGGACCCGCTCGTCGGGGAAGGCGGTCAGCAGGCCGCCGCCAAGGTTCAGCACCGCCCGGATGTTCCCGGCCGCGATCTCGCTCGGGAGCGCCGCGCACGGCCACTCGCCCATGAAGCCGCGCAGCTCGGGCCGGCTCGGCGGCCCGGGCGCGAAGAACGCCTCGGCGGGCAGCACGCGCGGCGGGCGGGCCTCGTGCGGCCGGTAGAAGCCGGGGTGGAACCATACCCCGCCCGGGCGGTTCATCGAGTCGGTCAGGATCATGACGGCCCAGGCGAGCCACAGCACGACGTTGGCGCCGGCCGACATCGTGATCCCGGTGCCGGTGTCGATCGCCTGGCGCCCGGCCCGCCGGACCGCCGCCGCCAGCTCGGCCAGCTCGGCCGCGGGCACGTCCGCGACGCGCGCCGAGTGCTCGATGGTGTACGGCTCGACCGCCGCG
>DASYXX010000436.1:0-11282 GCA_035934395.1 Streptosporangiaceae bacterium | reverse complement strand
GGTCACCGGCCCGGCCTCGGCGGCGGTCCGGCTGCTGGGGCTTGACCCACTCGCCGTGCACGGCCTGCTCGCCGGGCTCGCCGAGGCCATCGCCACCGTGGCCCGGTCGGCCGCCGAGGCCGCGGCCGCGGGCGACTGGGCGGCCCTGCCGGCGGCCTCCTCGCCGGGCCTGGACCTGCTCGCCGAGCGACACGCCCGAGAAGAGGTGGCCCTCTTTGCCTCATGATCATTTTATCTATAACGGAACCCCGCACCGGCCGGCCGATGGCGCCGGGACCGAGCGCCGGGCATTGCGCCTGGGCATCGGCGGGCCGGTCGGCAGCGGCAAGACCGCCCTGGTCGCCGCGCTCTGCCAGCAGCTCCGCCGGGAGCTCGCGGTGGCCGTCGTCACCAACGACATCTACACCACCGAGGACGCCGATTTCCTGCGCGGGGCGGCCGTGCTGCCCGACGAGCGGATCCGCGCCGTGCGCACCGGCTGCTGCCCGCACACCGCGATCCGGGACGACATCGCTGCCAACCTCGAGGCCGCCGACGACCTGGAACGCGACCTCGCCCCCCTGGACCTGCTGATCATCGAGAGCGGCGGCGACAACCTGACGGCGACGTTCAGCCGCGGGCTGGTCGACGCCCAGATCTTCGTCCTGGACGTGTCGGGCGGCGACAAGGTGCCGCGCAAGGGCGGTCCCGGGGTCAGCCTGTCCGACCTGCTGGTCATCAACAAGACCGACCTCGCCGACCACGTCGGGGCCGACCTGTCGGTCATGGCCCGCGACGCCGACCAGGTGCGCCACGGCCGCCCGGTGATCTTCAGCTCGCTCCGCGAGCACCCGGACGCCCCGGAGGTGACCGAGTGGGTCCGCGCGATGGTCCTTGCCCGGACGCCGGCTTGACCGCAGGCCGGGCATTATGGCCGCCAGCCGGACGGGACTCGCCGCGCGGGCGGCGGTGGCGACCCGGGCCGGCCCCGGTGGCGGCACCCGGATCACGGTGCTGCGATCCGACGGCCCGCTCGCGCTGCGCGACGCGCCGGGCGGCGTCTACCTGGTCGGCGCGGCCGCCGGGCCGCTCGGCGGCGACGACCTGGAACTCGAGATCGACGTCGGCCCCGGCACCACCCTGGCGCTGCGGTCCGCCGCGGCCTCCGTGCTGCTGCCCGGACCGCAAGGCGAGCCGTCGCGGCTCCGGATCCGGGCCAGCGTCGCGGCGGGGGGCCGCCTGGACTACTGCCCCCAGCCGGCGGTGGCCGCCGCGGGCTGCGAGCACCACGCGGCGGCCACGGTCGAGCTGGAGCCGGGCGGCGTGCTGCGCTGGCGCGAGGCGATCGTCCTCGGCCGTTACGGTGAGCCCGCCGGTCACTGCGTGAGCAGGCTCGACGTCTTGATCGGCGGGGCGGCGCTGTACCGGGGCGAGCTGGCCGTGGGCAGGCCAGATACCGACCGCAGCAGCGCGGTCCTGGACGGCGCGGGCGCGGTGGGCTCGGTGCTCCTCGTGGACGCCACGCGGGCGCAGCCGCCCCCGGACGTGCGGGACGGGCTGGCCGTGCTGCCGCTGGCCGGCCCGGGGTGCGCCGTCACCGCCGTGGCCCCCGATGCCGCCCTGCTGGCGTCCCGCCTCGACCGCGGCGAGCAGGTCGCCGGGTACTGACCCACGCTCCTGATCTGGGCATGCGTCTCCCAGGTCGCTACACATCGGACAGCCTGGACCTTTACCCTCAGATACGCCGCAGTTCCGTGCGCGCCGTCATCGCGTCTCGGGCTCGTAGCGACGTAACCCCGCAGGAGGCAGGAATGACCAGCAGGACACCGGGCCTGGTTCGAGTCTCGATCGCAGCCGCCGCCGCGCTTGCCGCCGCGGCATTAGTGCTGCCAGCGGCGACGGCATCGGCGGCCGGCGGGACGCACCGCTTCGACCACGTGGTGATCGTGATCATGGAGAACAAGAACTACAACGCGATCATCGGGCGCCCCGATGAGGCCCCCTACATCAACAACACCCTGGCCAGGGGCGGAGCCGTTTTCAGCAACTCGTTCGCCGTGACTCATCCCAGCCAGCCCAACTACCTGGCGCTGTTCTCCGGGTCAGCCCAGGGCGTCACGAACGACAACTGCCCGAAGAACTTCAAGAACGTGCCGAACCTCGGAGCGGAGCTGATCAGCGCGGGCCTGAGGTTCACCGGCTATTCGGAGGTGATGCCATCCGCCGGGTACACGGGGTGCAACCACGGTGTGCCCCTGTTCGGCTACACGCGCTCGCACAACCCGTGGGTCGATTTCAGTAACGTCCCCGCAGCGAGCAACCTGACCTTCGCCAGCTTCCCGAAGGACTACGCACGGCTGCCGACCGTGTCGATCGTCGTGCCGGACGAGTGCCACGACATGCACTCCTGCCCGCGCGACAACGGGGATCTCTGGATAAAGGCCAATCTCGGCGGGTACGCGAGCTGGGCGCGCAGCCACAACAGCCTGCTGATCGTCACCTGGGACGAGGACGGCACCCGTCTCGAGATCCCGCTGCTCGGCGGCGGTGACGGCAACAAGGTCCCGACCATCTTCTACGGGGCGCACGTCCGCACGGGAACCTACGGCGAGCACATCACCCACTACAGCATCCTCCGCACGCTGGAGGACATGTACGGGCTGGCCCACGCCGGGGCCAGCGCGAGCGCGAAACCCGTTACCGACGTGTGGCAGTAACGGGTACCCTGGCCACATGCATCAGGGTCACGTTACGACGACGCCGGGCGACCCCCGGCGCGACGCGGCGTGACCTGACCACGACGACAAGGCCCCGGGAGCAGCCATCCCGGGGCTTTTTCGTTGAGCGGACGGGTGGGTGCCCCGCGGAGCCTCGGACCCAGGAGGCATCAATGCGCACCCAGCAACCACCTGCCCGCCCTCCCTCGGACCCGGCGCCTGCCGACCACCGGCGGCTCGGCCGCGAGCTCAGGCTGTTCGACACCGATCCCCTGGTCGGCGCGGGGCTGCCGCTCTGGCTGCCCGACGGCGCGGTGATCCGGGCCGAGATCGAGCGGCTGGCCGCCGAGGAGGCGATCCGCGGCGGCTGCCAGCGGGTCTACACCCCCGTGCTGGCCAAGCGAGAGCTGTACGAGCGATCGGGCCACTGGGCCAAGTTCGCCGACGACATGTTCCCGCCGATGCGGGTCGGCGAGGAGGAGTTCATCCTGCGGCCGGCGAACTGCCCCCACCACGCCCTCGTCTACGCCTCCGAGCAGCGCAGCTTCCGTGACCTGCCGGTGCGCCTGGCCGAGCTGGGCGCCATGTTCCGCAGCGAGCTGTCCGGCGTGCTCGGCGGGCTGTTCCGGGTCAGGCAGATCAACCTCGACGATGCCCACGTGTTCTGCGCGCCCGGGCAGGTTCAGGGCGAGATCGCGCTGGCCCTGGAGTCGGTCCTGCGCTGCTACCGGCTGCTCGGCATCGACATCACCCGCTTCCGGCTGTCCCGGCGCGGCGGCGGCGACGGCTTCCTGGGTGGCGACGGCCGCTGGGCGGAGGCGGAACGCCAGCTCGGGGCCGCCCTTGCGGATCTCGGGCTCGGCTACGACGACGCCGAGGGCGAGGCCGCGTTCTACGGGCCGAAGATCGACGTCCAGGTGACCGACCCGGCGGGCCGTGAGGAGACCCTGTCGACCGTGCAGCTGGACTTCAACCAGCCGGAGCGCTTCGGGCTGCGCTTCGTCGGGTCCGACGGCGGCAGGCACCAGCCGGTCATGATCCACCGCGGGGTGCTGTCCGCGATGGAACGGCTGGTCGCGCACCTCATCGAGCTCTACGACGGAGCGTTCCCGCCCTGGCTCTCCCCGGTGCAGGTGCTCGTGCTGCCGGTCGCGGACCAGAACGCGGAGCCGGCCCGCCACGTGGCCGGCCAGCTCAGCGCGGCGGGGCTGCGTGCCGAGTGTGACCCGGCCGACGCCACCCTGGGGGCGAGGATCCGAAGCGCCCGCGGGCGCCGGATCCCCTATGTCGCGGTGGTCGGCGACCGGGAGGCCGCCGGCATCCGGGGCGCCGACGTCGACGGCCGGGTCGCGCTGCGGCTGCGCGAGGGGCGGCAGCTCGACGGCGTCCCGGTGGCCCGGCTGATCTCGGAGATCTCGAGGCAGGTCACCGACCGGTCCGCCGGCCTCGGCTTCGACGCCTAGTCCGCACCGCCATCCCCGTCGTTCCCCGGGGCACGCCCGGGATGGCGCTGAGCCATCTCGGCGACCCTGGACAGGAGCCCGGTGTCACGCGCGCCGACCAGCTGCCAGGCCCGCGCGAGCGTGCCCAGCTACCCCGCCCGGACGGGCGCGGCCTGGTCAGGCCGCTGGTCTCGATGACGTTCATGCGACGCCCTCCGTTTCGCTGCCGGTCGTGGCGCGGCGTCCCGGCGCGCCGCCGCGGCGCTCAGAGAAATCCCGCAGCGCGCTGGTGAACAGGGCCACGATCCCGTCCTCGTCCAGCCCCGCCGCGTCCGCGGTGCCCAGCCAGGCCAGCAGCGACCGGCGCAGCGTGGCCACCTCCGGCAGCGCCACCCGGCTCAGGGTGGCCCGGACGAACGTGCCCTGCCCGGGCCGGCCCACGGCCAGGCCCTTGGTCTCCAGCTCCTTGTAGGCCTTCAGCACCGTGTTCGGGTTGATCGCCAGCGATCTGACCACGTCCCGGACCCTGGGCAGCTGGTCGCCGGGCTTCAGGTACCCCAGCCGCAGCGCGTGCTCCACCTGGTGCACAACCTGCAGGTAGGTCGGCACGCCCGAGCCGGCGTCCAGCCGGAACTCGATCGGCGACGCCGACCCGGCCGGCGGCCCGCCCCCGCCTCCGCCGCGGCCATCCGCCAGGCTGACCTCTTTATCTATATCCATAGGACAAGGGTTACACTGGCCCGTGCCGCCGTCAAGGCCGGACAGCCTGCCGCAGGCGTGCTCGGCGTTTTGCGCGATCGCCGCTCGCGGGCTACAGTCTGCCGCCCTCGGCGGCAGCAAAGAAAAAGGGTGATCGGGATGAGTCTCCCCCGGCAGCGCAGCGACGTCGACCAGACCGCCCTGCCCGCGTCGGGCTTCGTGCGGAGCTTCTCGTTCGCCGGGCAGGGCGTGTGGCACGTCGTGCGGACTCAGCGCAACATGCGGGTCCACCTGCTGGCCGCGGCGGCGGCGGTCGCGGCCGGGCTGGTCCTGCGGATCAGCGCGGTGGACTGGGCGTGCGTCCTGGCCGCCATCGGGCTGGTCCTCACCGCCGAGGCGCTGAACACGGTCGTGGAGGCGCTCGTCGACCTGTGCACCGGCGAGTTCCACCCGTTAGCGAAGATCGCCAAGGACGCGGCGGCAGGGGCGGTGCTGATCGCCTCGGCGGCGGCCGCCGGCGTGGGCCTCGCCGTGTTCCTGCCCCGGCTGCTCGGCTGACGTACCACCCTGGATGCGTGGACATGTCGCCGACGTTCGAGGAACTGGTGGCCGAGGGCGCCAGCGTGCCGGTCGAGGGCTGGGACTTCTCCTGGTTCCAGGGGCGGGCCACCGAGGAGCGGCCGCCCTGGGGATACTCGCGGCTGCTCGGGCAGCGGATGGCCGGCGCGACGGCCGCGCTCGACATCCAGACGGGCGGAGGCGAGGTACTCGCGCAGATCCCGCAGCCTCCGCCGCGACTGGTGGCCACCGAGTCCTGGCCGCCGAACGTGGAGATCGCGCGGCGCAACCTGGCCCCGCTGGGCGGCACCGTGGTGGCCGTCGACGACGACGCCGACCTGCCGTTTCCCGCGGACTCCTTCGACCTGGTCGTCAGCAGGCACCCGGTGCAGACGCGGTGGGACGAGGTCGCGCGGGTGCTCGCGCCGGGCGGGACGTTCCTGTCCCAGATGGTCGGGGCCGGGTCGGTCCGGGAGCTGACCGATGCCATGATGGGCCCGCGGGTGCCGAGCCAGGCGCGCAGCCCGCGCCGCGCGGCCGGTCAGGCAGAGGCGGCCGGCCTGGTCGTCGAGGACCTGCGCACGGCCGCGCTGGAGATGAAGTTCTACGACATCGCCGCGGTCATCGTGTTCCTGCGCAAGGTGATCTGGACCGTGCCCGGCTTCACCATCGACCGTTACCGGGCCCAGCTGGCCGAGCTGCACCAGCGGATCCGGGCCGACGGCAGCTTCACCGCCCACTCCCAGCGCTTCCTCATCGAGGCGCGCAAGCCGCGCTGACCCGGCGCCCGCCGCCGGCTGACATACGGCCCGGTGCGGGCCACCGCGCACCGGGCCGTATTGTCTGGGAGGGCGCCGTGCCGATCAGGGGGCCGATCAGGGGGAGGGCATGAAGCTGATCTCGTGGCTGGCCGCGGGCAGCGTCGCAGGCTGGGGAGCCGCGCGGCTGGCAGGCGCCGACCAGATCCGCCGTCTCGAGGCCCCCGCGGCGCCGCTGATGTCGTTCACTCCGCACGTGACCGCGGCCGCGCTGCTGGGGTCGGTGGTGCTGCGGCGCAGGGGCGCGGCCACCACCGCCGGGCTCACCGGCGCCGCGCTGGCCGCCGTGGTGCTCCCGCGAGCGATCCGGCGCCCTCAGCCGCAGGCGGCCGGGCCGGTCCTCCGCGTGCTGACCGCGAACCTGCTGGCCGGGCGGGCCGCGGAGGAGGCCGTCGTCGGCCTCATCCGGCAGCAGGACGCCGACGTGCTGTTTCTCCAGGAGCTCCCCGACGCGGCGGTGACCAGGCTCGAGCAGGCCGGGCTGGGCGACCTGCTCCCCTACGGGGTGACCGACGCCCGGGGCGGCGGCGCAGGCGGCTCCGGCATCTACGCGCGCTTCCCGCTGGCCGGCGGCGGCCTGTGCCTCACGCCCACCCGCGCCGCCCAGCCCACGGCCCGGCTCGAGCTCGGATCCGGGCGGTGCGTGGACCTGGTCTGCGTCCATGCGGCGCCCCCGAAACCGCCGTCATCCCGGCTCAAGGTCGCCCGGTGGCGGGAGGAGCTGGCGACCCTGCCGCCCCCCGCCGATCCCCCGCGCGTGCTCGCCGGCGACTTCAACGCCACGGCCGACCACGCGCAGTTCCGCAGGCTGCTGCGCAAGGGCCACGTCGACGCCGCCGGCGAGATGGGCAACGGGCTGGTCCCCACCTGGGGCCCGCGGGGAAGGCCGGCGCTGCTGACGATCGACCACGTGCTCGTCGACCCGCGCTGCGCCGTGCTCGCGACGTCCGTGCACGACCTGCCGGGCAGTGATCATCGCGCGGTCTACGCGGAGTTCCGGCTCCCGGGCTGACCGAGCCTCCTGTCGATCACGCCCGGTATCGTGCTGCTTGCTGGGAGTTAGCAAGGGGGAGCAGCCAGGGGTCATGCTTCTGACCGTCGTGTTCGCCGTGGCGGCCGCGTTCTCCAACGGGGTCAACGTGCTGACGCAGCACACGGCGAGCATCGGCGCCCCCAGGCGGGAGAAGGGCTGGCACCTGGTCGGCTACCTGTTCCGGCAGCCGCTCTGGCTCCTCGGCTGGATCGCCGCGGTCGGGGGGTTCGTGTTCCAGGCCCTGGCCCTGCACCGGGGCCAGCTGTCGGTGGTCCAGCCGCTCCTGATCACCGAGCTGGTCTTCGTCCTGGTGCTCCGCCGGGTGTGGATCCGCCAGGACGTGGCCCGCGCCGCGTGGGTCGCCGCGGGAGTCGTCTGCGTATCCCTGGGCGTTTTCCTCGCGGTGGCCGAGCCGACCGGCGGCCACCCGCATGCCAACACGGCGGAATGGCTGTCCGCCTTGCTGGCGTTCGGCGGCGCCGTCGCGCTGCTGGCACTGCTGGGGATGCGAGGCTCACCGGTGCGCCGGGCCGCCTGCTTTGCCGTGGCGGGCGGACTGGCCTGGGCGCTGATGGCGGTGTTCATCAAGGCGACGACCGACACGCTCGCGATGCTCGGTGTCGGCGGCATGTTCGCCCGATGGCCGGTCTACGCGCTTGCGGTCTCCGCCATCGCCGGCACGGTTCTCGAGCAGGCCGCCATCCATGTCGGGCCGCTGAGCGTGTCCCAGCCGCTGCTGGTCGTGATCAACCCGCTGGCCAGCATCGCCCTGAGCGTCTGGCTGTTCGACGAGCGCTTCACGGCCAGCCCGGCGCGGGTCACGATCGCCGTCGTGTCCTTCGCGGCCATGGCCGCCGGGGTGGTCATGCTGTCCCGCACCGCGCCGCGGGACGTCACCCCGTCCGAGCCTGTGCCGGACGAGCACGCTCGAGGTCGAACAGGGGCGGATCGCCCTCGGCCGAAATGACGAGCACCGCCGCTGCTCCGGCCGGCCTGCCCCGGCCGGCCAAGCTTGCGGCACCCGGGCGCGGGGGGCTTGGATATTTCGGAGCTGCGGGCGCTGCCGCGTCCGCTCGAGACCCGGGAGGGGCGCCGTGGCAGGACAGATCATGACCAGTGGCATCCATCACCTGCGCCTTACGGTGACCGACCTGGAGCGCAGCCGACGGTTCTACACCGGCCTGCTGGGCTTCGAGATCGCGGCGGAGTCACCGCCGCCCGACGACCCGTCCGCGGAGGAGGTATTCAAGATCCTCTTCGGCGGCGTGGTCCTGATGCGCGGCAGCCTGCTGATGGGCCTGCGGCCGATGGCGCCGTCGAGCGACCGCTTCGACCCGGACCGGGTGGGCCTCGACCACCTCAGCTTCAGCGTCGCCAGCCGCGACGACCTGGAGCAGGCCGCGCGGCTGCTCGACGAGAACGGCGTGCCGCACGGCGAGATCGTCAGCCTGACGTCGTTCGGCATCGACGTGCTCCCGTTCACCGATCCGGACGGCGTCCAGCTGGAGCTGACCGCCCCGATACCGCCGTCAGCATCGGGCGGCTGATCCGCCGGTGGCGTTACGAATAGGTAGTTCTTCAGGGCCTGCGCACGCGGTACTGCAGGTGGGTCATCCGGTTGGGCCTCCCTTCATCGTCTAACGCGGCCGGTAGGTCAGGCGCGTGACGCCGGACTGGTAGGCCTTGGCGCTCTGCAGGCTGAGGTCGGTTCGCTGCGTGAACACGCGCTGGCCCTCGCCCAGCGCCGCCGGATGCACCATCAGCACGTATTCGTCGATCAGCCCGAGGCGCGCGAAGGTCCGCGCGGTGCGGATGCCTCCGGGCACCCCGATGTCGCGGCCCGGCTGCCGTTTGACGGCGTTCACCGCGTCGCGCAGGCCGGAGTCGTCGCGCACGACCAGCAGCTCGGCATTGTCGAGCGTGAACTCCACCTCGGCGGTGGACAGGACCAGGCTGTGAACCCGGTTCACGGCGTCGGCTATCGCGCGCTCGCCCTCGGCCGCGGCCGGGTTGGCGGCCACCTGGCGCCAGTACGGGATCATCCCCGCGGCAACCGGGTAGCCCATGAACGCCGTGTCGGCCTGGCCGATCAGGTCCACGATGTCCTGGTTCAGCTCCGGGTCGGGCGCCGCGGCCATCCAGTCCAGCTCCCCGCCCGGCCCGGCGAAGAACCCGTCGCAGCTCATGGTCATGAACAGGCGGACCGTTCTCATCGCGCCCTCCTCCGTAACACGCTCATATATAACTGATTCATTTCAGAATGAGTTGGTTATATATTGCCTGAACGGACGTGGCCTGTCAAGCCGCTGGCGGCCTGGCCGGCGGGGCTCCCACCAGCGTGTTGATCATCTGCGGGTCCTTTCCTTCGTTCGGTGCTCGCGTTCCGGGCATACCGGGCGCGGAATTGACTGGAACGAAGGAAGAGTGGCGATGATCAAGGAAATCTGGGCCAACCCAGCGGAGCAGGACCGCCGCGAGGCGGCTAGACAATTCCCGCGGCTGGAAGGAGGCTGCGGCCCGCGCCGGCTTGGGGACTGCGGGCTGGAAGAGGTTCGCGCCGTCGGGCGATGGGGCACTATCGGCGCGCGCTCTCCTGGGCCAGCTGGGCGAGCCACTCGCGGCTGGCCGCCGCGATCCGGGCCGGGATCCCGAGCTCGGCGAGCAGCTCGGCGGCCGCGGCCATCTCGTCCGCCCGCCGCACCGCGTGCGTGATGCTGCCCTGCTCGAGGCGGTCCACCATGGACTCTCCCAGGTCGACCGCGATGTTCTCGCGCAGCCATTCCTCGCAGCCGGCCGCGCGGCCGGCCCGCATGGCCTCGACCACGGCCGCGGCCATGCCCTTGTAGAACACGCTGCGGACCAGCTTGCGGGTCGCGGCCGCGCCCGCCGGCCCGGGGAGAACCTCGGCCCTTCCGCCGAGGCCGTTGAGCGCCGCGACGACGGCGTCCGCGGCCGGCCCGCTGACCAGCATCGGCGTCCTGATGCCCCGGCCGGGCACGGGCGACATCATGGCCACGTCGGCGAACGCGACCCCGCGCTGCTCCGCCATGGCCGCGAGCCGCAGCTTGAGGCCGGCCGAGGAGGTGTTGAGGTCCGCGTACAGCGTCCCCGGGGCCAGGCCCGGCGTCGCGTCGGCCAGGGCCGCCGCGGCCTCGTGCGCCGTGGTCAGGCTCAGCACGAGATCGGCTCCCTGGCAGGCCTCGGCGTCGCTGCCGGTCTCGATGATCCCGTCCGGCCCGCCGGTCAGCGGGTCGAAGCCGCGCACCGTGACGCCGGAGGCCACCAGGTCACGGCCGATCGCCGCGCCGGCCTCGCCCAGCCCCAGCACGGCGACCACGGCCGGCGGCCCGCTCACTCCAGGCGGCGCCGCGCCCTCCGACTCGCTCACTGCGCCGCGTCCAGCCGCACGTCGACGACGAGAGGCTGGTCGCGTTCCCGCAGCCCCGGCATGACCTCGTCGAGCACCTCGACCAGGTGCCCGACCGCGGACACCCGCACCGAAGGGACGCCGAGCGCCCCGGCGAGCCGGTCCACGCGGACCCCCTCGAGCGACGGCCACGGGATCTTGCCCCGCCGGGCGGTCTGCCGGTCCATCACGAGGTAGCGGGCGTTGCCCATGACGAAGATCACGACGCCGACGCCGTAATGCGCGGCGGTCCACAGGGCCTGAACGCAGTAGATCGACGACCCGTCGCCGATCACCCCGAGGACCGGCCGGTCCGGCCGGGCCATCCGGATGCCGATCGCCGCGGGGATGCCGAACCCGAGACCGCCCATGGCCGCGCTGAGGAACCCGAGCGGGCGCCGCGCGGGGACCAGCAGCTGCAGCGCCTCCCGGCTCGACGGGCTCTCCTCGACCACGACCGTGTCCGGGTCGGCCCGGGCCGCGAGCTCGGTGAACAGGGTCTCCGGCGTCATGCCGGAGGCGCGCGCCGCGAGCTGCTCGCGGAGCCGGTCGGCCTGCCCGGTCGGGCTCGGCCTCCCCGGCCTGCCGGGCGCCGGCGTCACCGCGCCGGCCAGCGCCGCGACCGCCGCG
>DASYXX010000433.1:0-2104 GCA_035934395.1 Streptosporangiaceae bacterium | reverse complement strand
GCTCCGGCCGCTGACATCCGGCTGACGATCAGCGCGTCCTGCTCGGGCACGTGATCGGCGAACAGCCGCGACCCGTAGGTGGTGCGCACCCCGGCGGTGTCGGCGAGGTCCTTGTGCGCGACCGGCAGGCCGTGCAGCAGGCCGAGAGGCCGGCCCCGGGCCAGGGCCTCGTCGGCGGCCGCGGCCCGGGCCAGGGCGGAGTCGAAGGTCCGGGTGACGATCGCGTTGATCGCCGGGTCGAACGCCTCGACCCGGGCGATGTGCGCGGACACGACCTCGCGCGCCGACACCTCCCGGCGCCGCAGCAGCCCGGCCAGGCCGACGGCGTCCTGCAGGCACAGGTCGCTCACCGGGGCAGCCCAGGGCGTCACGATCCCAGTCTCGGGCGGACGACGCCGCTGTCAACCAAATGGCGGCCAGGCTCAGCGCAGGACCACGCGCTCCTCGCCGAAGTCCGCGATGATCTCCAGGCGTCCGCCCAGCGCCTCGACGTACGCGGCCAGCGTGCGGACCTCGGTGGCGCCGGGCTCGGCCTGCTCGATGGCCGCGACCCTCCCCGGCCGTACGCCCATCCGGCGCGCGACATCCTCCCGGGTCAGGTCGAGCCGGCTGCGCGCCGCGGCCAGCGTGCCTGCGCGGTTCCTGGCCGCCAGGGCCGCCCCGGCGGTCTCGACGTCGTCGGCGCTGCCGGGGAAGAACTCGTCGAGGAACGACGGCACGTCGTCGAACGCCTGCGCCGCCGCCTCCGGAGCCTGGCCCGCCCGGGCCCGCCGCAGCACCTCCGCCGAGAGCTCGACGGCTTCACCGCGGCGTTCCTCCACCGCGTCGCGTCCTTCGAGCACGGCGATCAGCAACGCGGTCCCGGGCGGCTCGACCGCGAACAGGATGCGGATGTCGCTGTGGCCGGGAGCGCCGGGCCGCAGCTCCATCAGGCCCTCCGCCGACATCGGGGCGCGCAGTTCCCGCTCGATCTGTGCGATGCGCTCCTCGAGCCCGGCCGCGGTGTCGTCCGGCGTCTGCGCATCGTCGCCGGCAGCGCCCCGGTCGGCCCCGGTCGCCCGGGGAGACAACCGGCGCAGCTCGGCGAGCTGGTCCTGGACCATGGCCAGCTCGTCCACTGCCTGCGCCGCTGCTTCTGGCCTGCCCTCCTGGAGAGCCTGCCAGCGCTGATCACCGAGCTGCGCCTGCCGGGCTTCCAGCTCGGCCACCTGCCGCTCGATATCCTTGATCAGCGCCGCCGCCTCGGGCCTGCCGGCCGGCGAGGGCGCGGGAGGGCTCTCCAGTGCGATCACGAGCGGAGCGGCGAGGCTAGCGCCCTCGCTGATCAGCGCGGTCAGCGCCGCTCCGACCTGCCGGGCCGTCACAGGCTCGCTGTCGCGCAGGTCGTCCAGCCAGTCGCGGATCTCGTCGGACATCCGCAGCAGGTAGCCCACGCCGAGCCTCCTTCACCGCCGGTATCGGCAATAGTCTCGCACCGGGAGCAGATCCGGGCGTCCCGGCCTGACCCCTCGCCCCGGAGCCACCCGTGAACGCCCACAAGTTCGTGAGAATTCCGTGGAATCCCCGACACCGTGTCCCGGGCGCCGCTATGGTACGGGCATTCGCCCGGCCTGCGAGGGATCGCGCCGAACTCGCCCCCCCGAGTCTGGCCCGTGATGGCTAGCGGCGAAGGCTGTCCCCCTCGGCCCCGCCATGTCTCCCATGCTGGCGGGGTCAGCCATCCCGGCGTCGACACCGAATCACATTCGTCTCAGTCATTTCACTGGTAACTTAGGTCTCATAGCCCGGCTGACCGGGCCGTTGCCGCCTCTGACCGCAATCAGGCGGCACGAAGCGAGGAGGCCGGCCCTTCCTGGGCCGGCCTCCTCGCCTGTCCGGCCCACGATCCGCGGCCGGGCGGGCTCCGTGCCGGCCGGTTCTCGCTCAGGGCATGTCGGATTTGGGAGTAATCCGCCCGTGTCGCCGAGAGATCATCTACCCTGCCTCGCGTGCGGATTCCACCCAGCGCGCGGGTCTACCTCACGTCGGTCATCAGCCTGGCCGGGGTGGCCCTGGCGGCGCTGTCTGGCGCGCAGGCCGCCGCCGGCGGGCCGGACCGGCTGTG
>DASYXX010000430.1:0-2011 GCA_035934395.1 Streptosporangiaceae bacterium | reverse complement strand
GCTCGCCCGGCGCGCCGAGCTGCTCCAGCACGATCAGCTCGCTGGCTCCCCAGCCGGCCTGGGCGAGCAGCCGCGCTGCCACTGCCGGGGTCTGCCGGTCGCGGCACAGCACCAGCAGGCGGGCGCCCGGCTGCAGCGCGGCCAGGATCGCCTCGGCGGGCCGGCTCACCACCGATACCACCGTCACCTCCTGCTGCGGCCAGCCCAGCCGGGCGCAGGCGAGCGCGACCGACGACACCGCGGGCAGGATGCGCAGTCGGCCCGCGCCGAGCCGCCGGGCCAGGGTGGCGCCGATCCCGTGCAGCATCGGGTCGCCGCTCGCCAGCAAGCACAGCCCCGGATTGTCCCGGACCAGCTCATCGAGGTGCTCCAGGAGCGGGGAGGGCAGCGGCACGCGCCGCGCGCCCAGGTCAGGCAGCAGGGCGAGCTGCCGGGAGCTGCCGGCGATCACGGCCGCCGCGCGCAGAGCGTCCCTGGCCGCGTCGGTCAGGCCGGCCCAGCCGTCGGCGCCGATCCCCACGACCGTTACCTGGTCGGGGGAGGCGGGAGGGCGGTCACGTGCGTCCATCGACGGCACGGTATCGCGGTTGCTGGCGCGAGCACGGCCGGGCGCCCGCTACCGGCCGACCTGGTTCCGTTCCTCTTGAAAGGCGAGCAGGAGCGTGATCGGCCCGGGCGCGAGCTGGTAGCGGATCACCCGGCCGTCCCGCTCGGCGCTGACGGCCCGGGCGGCACGCAGGTAACGCAGGGTCTGGGAGACCGTGGTGTCGTTGAGCCCGGTCGCGGCGGCCAGGTCGGATACGCTGATCGGCCCGGCGGCCTTGATGCAGGTCAGCAGCGTGAGCCGGGTGGGATCGCCGAGCACGGCGAAGTCCCTGGCCCGGGCTTCGATGGTCTCGGGACTGCCGAGAGCGGCGATCGCCTCGCAGACCCGCTCGCCGTCGATGACGCGGTGCCCGGACCGCTCCGCAGGCAGCAGGTGCATTGGTCCACTCTTCCACGGCCACGGCCGTGACACGCACACCTGATCATCTGATCATCCTTGACGGTGAGAACGTCTCCCGCTAGCGTGCCTCCTGCCCGGGACGTTGCCCCGGGTGACGGCCAGCCCAGCGAAGTCCGGTTCGAATCCGGCACTGTCCCGCAACGGTGAAGCCCCTGGACGGGGACGAGTCCGGTCGCCTGAGCTGGAACGTCGGCGAACTTCAGTCCTCGGATGAAGGGCGGGGTCATGACCGGGCCGCGCTTGCGCCGGATCGGGGCCGACCTCAGCGGTCGTGAGTGGGGCCGTCTGGTCGCGATGTTCGGTTTCATTCTCGCGATCAACGCCGCGGGGTGGGGCATTTACGTGCTGCGCGTCATGCCGCATCACTTCGTCTACAAAGGCGAGGGCGGCGGCCCGGGCCTGGGGGTCGGGCTCGGCGTGGCGGTAACCGCGTGGTTCCTCGGGTTCCGGCACGCCTTCGACGCCGACCACATCTCGTGCATCGACAACACCACCCGCAAGCTGATGGCCGACGGCAAGCGCCCGCTGGCCAGCGGTTTCTTCTTCTCCTTCGGCCATGCGACGGTCATCGTGGCAGTCGGGGCCGGCATCACGATCGCCGCCCGGGCCGTGTTCGGCGCGGTGGTCAGCCCGAGTTCTGCCTACGAGACGGCTGGGGGGACAGCCGGGACGCTCGCGTCAGCCGGGTTTCTCTATCTGATCGCCGTGCTCAACCTGATCGTGCTGTCGGGGATCTTCCAGGTCTTCCGCGACATGCGCCGCGGTACCTACAACGAGGCCGAGCTGGAAGCCCAGCTGCAGGCGCGCGGGCTGATGTACCGGTTCTTCGGCCGGTTCATGCGCTCGATCACCCGCACCTGGCAGCTGTACTTCGTCGGCCTGGTGTTCGGGGTCGGCTTCGATACCACCACCGAGGTCGTGCTGCTTGCCGCGACCGCCTACGCCGCGATCCAGGGTTTGCCCTACTACGCCGTGCTCGCGCTGCCGCTGCTGTTCTCCGGCGGC
>DASYXX010000411.1:0-16926 GCA_035934395.1 Streptosporangiaceae bacterium | reverse complement strand
CGGGCGGGGCCGGCGACGTCCGCCCGGGCGGGGCTGCCGACGGCCGCGCCCGGGCCGCGGACGGCGAACTCGGCCACCAGATCCGGGTGACGCGGCGCCAGTGGTGCCATCACCTCCGCGGCGCTGGCGAGCGGCCGGCTGGCCATGGCCCGTTCGGCGGCCCTCCTGACCCGGCCGCCAATTTCTTCGTAACGGTCCACGGCCTCGCCGGGGGTCAGCAGGCCCGTGCCGACCAAAGCCGCGGCCGTCGCGACCAGCGGGTCGCGGTCCAGGTCCGCGGCCAGGTCGGTGGGCGAGCGGTAGGCCGCCTCCGCGTCGCTGCCCGCGTGCCCGAGAAACCGGACCACCGACAGGTGCAGGAACACCGGGCGCCGCCGGGACCGGACCAGCCCGGCGGCCACGGCGGCGGCGTCGTAGGCGGCGACCGGGTCACAGCCATCGGCGGCCAGGTAGCGCAGGCCCGGCCGGGCGGCGTAACAGGCCGCCACCCACCCCGGCGGGGTGGGCACGCTGATCCCGATCCCGTTGTCCTCGCAGACGAGCAGCAGCGGGACCGGGACCTGCTGGTAGGCGGTGTGGCAGGCGGCGTTGATCGCGCCGACCGCGGTGGAGTGGCTGGCCGAGGCGTCGCCCAACGAGGCCACGGCGACCGCGTCCCTGGGCCAGGGGCAGCTCACCCCCAGCTTGGCCGCCCGGCCGATGCCGAGCGCTATGCCGAGCCCGCGCGGCAGGTGCGAGGCGATTGTCGAGGTCTGCGGGACGATGGCCAGCTCGGCCCGGCCGAACACCTTGTGCCGCCCGCCCGCGATCGGCTCCTCGGCGGACGCCGCCACCCCGAGCAGGATGTCCAGGACCGGGTCGATCCCGGCCACCTGGCGGGCGCGGGCGCAGTAGAACGCGCCGGACCGGTAGTGCAGCAGCGCCGGGTCGGTCGGCCGCAGCGCCGCGGCCACCGCCGCGTTGCCCTCGTGGCCGGCCGAGCTGATCGTGTAGAACCCGCGGCCCCGCTGCTGCATCGACCGGGCCGTGAAGTCCAGGTGCCGGCTCTCGGCCTGCGCGTCGAAGATCGCTAGCAGGGTGGCGCAGTCCAGGCTGCTGCCCTGGCGCACCGGCGCCGCCGCGTCCGGGCGGGCCGGTCCCCCCGGCAGCCCGCCCGCCGTGTCCTTGAAATGCCGGTCAAGCTCGGCCGCCGTGGTCATCCGCGCGTCACCACCTGATTGTCGACCACATCCTCGCGCGTGCTTCCTCGCTCAGAGGCGGAAGTCGCGGTCGGGCGTGAGCTCGGTGACGTCCATCTGGGCCTTCTGCAGCCGGCCCGAGTAGTCCCAGTTCAGCGCCTGCCACCGGGTGAACTGATCGAGCACCCACTGGCCCGACTGGCGGGATCCGTTGCCGGACTTCCCGTTCCCGCCGAACGGCAGGTGCGCCTCCGCGCCCGACGTCGAGTTGTTCACGCTGACCATGCCGGCCGAGATCCCCTGCCGGAACCGGAACGCGTCGGTCGCGTCGCGTGTGTAGATCGACGAGGACAGCCCGTACCCCGGCGCGTTGGCCAGGTCGACCGCTTCCTCCAGCGTCCGGTAGCTGGTCACCCCGACCAGCGGCCCGAACGTCTCGTTGTCGAAGATCTTGTCGCCCGGGCGGACGCCGTCGACGATCGTCGGGTGGTAGAACAGCCCCGCGGCCGGGTCGCCCACGAAGCCGTCCCGCGGGTTCGCCGCGGTGATCCGCCCGACGCCGGTCGAGCCGAGCACCTTGTGCTGGGGACCGATCCAGGCCAGGTACGCGTCGAAGCGTTCGGCGAACTTAACATCGAGCATCGGGCCGTACACCACGTCCGCGAACGGGTCGCCGACGGCGGCCGACGAGGTCGCCGCGGCGAAGCGCGTCAGGAAGTCGTCGTGGACCGACTCGTGACAGATCACGGTGCCGAGCGAGGTGCACCGCTGCCCGGCGGTGCCGAACCCGCCGAAAAGCGCCCCCTCGACCGCGAGGTCGAGGTCGGCGCTGGCGGTGACGACCATGGGGTTCTTGCCGCCCAGCTCCAGGCAGGCCGACTGGAGGTGCCGCCCGGTGAGCTCGCCGATCCGCGCGCCGACCTCGCTGGAGCCGGTGAAGCCGACCTTGTCGATCAGGCCCGCGTCCAGCGCCTTTTCCAATCCTTCGAACGTCGTCGCTCCGTCCGCGTGCACCAGGTTGAACACGCCGGGGGGCAGCCCGCCGCCGCGGCAGAACAGCTCGTGGAACGCGGCGGCGGCGGCCGCGGAGTACTCCGCGGGCTTCCACACCACGGCGTTGCCGCAGAGCAGCGCGGGCACGATGTACCAGGAGGGGACGGCAACCGGGAAGTTCCCCGCGGTGATGACGGCCACCGTGCCCACCGGGTTGCGGAACGTGAACAGCTGCTTGTCAGGCATCTCGCTCGGCACCGTCTGCCCGTACAGGCGCCGGCCCTCGCCGAGGAAGAAGTCGCAGGTATCGATGATCTCCTGGACCTCGCCGAGCGCCTCCGGATACGGCTTGCCGATCTCGCGGGTGACCAGCCGGGCCAGGGCCTCCTTGTTGTCCTCCACCAGTCGGCCGATGTGCGCGATCGCCCGGCCGCGGACCGGCGCTGGCACGCCCGCCCACGCGCGCTGCGCCTCGCGCGCGGCCCGGGCCGCGGTCACCAGCAGCGCCGCGTCGCCCAGCGCGACCTCGGCGACCACCTCATCGAGGCGGGCCGGGTTGGTGGACCGGATCCGCCCGCCCGGGGCGCCATCCGCGGGGCGGCCGGAGATGACAGAGGACACAGTGCGGTAATCCATCGACGAACATCCTTGCTCTTTGGTCAGCGGACTGAGTTTGCCCTAGGGGGGACGACCCCCCTTCAACCCCCCGCCGCGGAGCAAGCTCCGCGAACGAGAGTGGTGAGGGTGCGGTCCAGCGCGGCCAGGCCGAACTCGAGTTCCTGCTCGGTAACGTCCAGGGCGGGCCGGAACCGGATCGAGCGCTCGCCGCAGGGCAGCACGATCACATGCTCCTCCCGCAGCAGCCGCACCGCGCGGTCGCGGTGCGGCCCGCCGGGGACGTCGAGCGCGCACATGAGCCCGCGGCCCCGGACGTTCGACACCAGGCCCGCGTGCCGCTGCCCCAGCGCCCGCAGCTCGCCGAGCAGCCAGTCGCCGGTCTTCGCCGCGCGGGAGATCAGCCGGTCGCGCTCGATGATCTCCAGCATCCGGCGGGAGCGGACCATGTCGGCCAGCCCCCCGCCCCAGGTCGAGTTGATGCGGCCGGAGACCGCGAACACGTTGTCGGCGACCTGGTCGACGCGCCGCCCGGCCATGATCCCGCCGAGCTGGACCTTCTTCGCGAACGCCACGATGTCGGGCTCGAGGCCGAGCTGCTGGTACGCCCACGCCGTGCCGGTCAGGCCGACCCCGGTCTGCACCTCGTCGAGCACGAACAGCGCGTCGTGTTCGTGGCACAGCCGCTGCATGGCCTGCAGGAACTCGGCGCGCATGTGGTTGTCGCCGCCCTCGCCCTGGATCGGCTCGGCGATGAAGCACGCGATGTCGTACGGATGCCGGTCGAAGGCCGCCTGCGCCTGGGCGAGCGCCCGGTGCTCGGCCCGCTCGATCTCGGCCAGGTGCGCGTCCACCGGGAACGTGACCGCGGGCACGTCGATCCTCGGCCAGTCGAACTTCGGGAACCTGGCGGTCTTGCCGGGCTCGGTGTTGGTCAGCGACAGGGTGTACCCGGACCGGCCGTGGAAGGCGCGGGTGAGGTGCAGGACCCTGGTTCCCAGCCCGCCCGCGCGGCCGGCCGCCTCGTTGACGCGGCTCTTCCAGTCGAACGCGGTCTTCAGCGCGTTCTCGACGGCCAGCGCCCCGCCCTCGACGAAGAACAGGTGCGGCAGCGCCGGATCGCCGAGCACCCGCGCGAACGTCTCCACGAACTGCGCGTAGTGCGTCGTGTACATGTCGGGGTTCGCGGGCTTGTTCGCCGCCGCCTCGGCCAGCTCGGCCATGAACTGCGGGTCGTCGGCCAGGCCGCGCGGGTTGGACCCCAGCGGGGCGGACGCGAAGAACGTGTAGAGGTCGAGGTAGCGCTCGCCGGACCGCGCGTCGACCAGCCAGGAGCCCTGGCTGGCCCGGGTGTCGTAGACGAGCTTGAAGCCGTCGGCGAGCACGTACCGGCCGAGCACCTCGTGCACCTGCCCCGGGGTGACCGCGACGCCAGCGGCAGGGTCGTGCGGGGTATGGCCGCGAGGCGGAGAGATCTGCGCGGTCACTGGAAGTCCTCCTGTCCTCACGACTTGCAAGCGAATAATCTTCAGCATAAGGGGCATCCAGCCGTACATCATGTGCAGCAGCCCACGTTTTGCAAACGGCTCCCTCACGCTCGCCCCACGCCTCCCTCACGCTCGCCCCACGCCTCCCTCACGCTCGCGCCACGCCTCCCTCACGCTCGCCCCGCGGCTTCCCTCGCGCCCGCCCCGCGGCTTCCCTCGCGCCCGCCCCGCGGCTCCTGGTCGGCGCGATGCGCCGCACACTCGCACCTTGACACCCGCTCCCGGCCCGCGAAAAATGGTTTAAAAACCAGGCCACTAGACCTCACGGCTGCTCAGAGGCGCGATGCCAGGCTCAGCGGATGAACAGGCACGGTCATCGGTGAGCAAGCGCTCCGGGGCACTGAGCGGCCGCGCGGCAGCGAAGCCGACGGGCGCGCTCCAGGAGACACTCCTAGCTCCGATCGCGATGCGCACCGCGGGCGAGCGCATCGCCGAGCGGATCGTCACAGCGATCGCGCTCGGCGAGTTCGTGCCCGACCAGCGGCTGCCCACGGAGCGGGAGCTCGCCGCCATGCTCGAGGTCAGCCGGACCACCGTGCGCGAGGCGCTGCAGCGGCTGCAGGCCTCCGGGTACGTGACCACCAGGCGGGGCCGCGGCGGCGGGACGTTCGTCAGGACCGGCCGGGGCCCGGACTCGGACGAGATGATCCGCCGCACCCTCGTTCCGTCTTGGGCCGACCTCACCGAGATCCTCGACTTCCGGCGGCTGATCGAGCAGCTGATCGCGCGGACCGCGGCACAGCGGCGGGACGAGCGCGACATCGCCGCGATCCGCCGGGCCGTCGACGATTACGCCCAGGCGGCGGACCGGGAGACATCCCGGCTGGCCGACCACGCGCTGCACCAGGCAATCGCCCGGGCCACCCACAACGCGCGCCTGGTCGACCTCAGCGCCAGCATCCGCCGGGAGGTCAGCCTCGGCTTCGATGCCGAGCCTTACACGGCCGACGTCCGGCATCGTGCGCTGGACCAGCACCCCAGGCTCGCCAACGCGGTGATCGCCGGGGACCCGGTTGTGGCGGGCGACTTCGCCGCCTCGCACTTCTCGCTCACCGAGGACATGCTCAACGAACTGCACGCCCGTATCAGCATTCGTTCCGCAGGGAGTCCGGCACCGGTCAATGACCAGCGGGTGCGGGGCGCAAGCGGCACCAGGCCGAGCGCCGTGCCCTGCGCGATTATCAGACGCAGCAGCTGAGGACTTCGCGGAGCGCAGACCTTCCGCATGGCGTCTTCGCAATACTGGAGCATGTCGCTTCGGGCCACGCGGGCACTTCATCACAAGACCACATGGAGTACAACCTGCCTGCCACGGCAGTCATTACCGAAGTTTGTCATAGGCCAATGGCATGCTCTGGTGTTGTGCAGGTCAGGTACCGGTACCGCCTCTACCCGACGCCGGGGCAACAGCAAGCCCTCGCCCGGGTTTTCGGGTACGCCCGTGTCGTTTACAACGACTGCCTGCGCGTCCGCGATGAAACGCGCAAGGCCGGGGAGAAAATCTCCGACACTGAGGTGCAGCGCAGAGTAATTACCCTGGCCAAACTCACTCCGGAACGGGAATGGCTCGGCCACGTCGCCTCGGTCGCCCTAGTCCAGGCATGCCAGGACGCGCGCCGGGCGTACCACAACTGGTTCAACTCGCTCAAGGGTCGCCGGAAGGGACCGAAGATCAGGCATCCGAAGCCTCGCCGCAAGCGGGGCCGGCAGTCGATCCGGCTCACCCTCAACGGCTTCGCCCTGCGCGGTGAGCGGCTGTACGTCGCTAAGGTCGGGGACATCCGGGTGGAATGGTCGCGGGTACTGCCGTCGCTCCGGTCGTCGGTCACTGTGATCTGCGAACCAGACGGCCGCTACTACGCTTCGTTCGTCGTTGAGCGAGCGGCCACGCCGCTGCCTGAGCGCTCCTGCGAGGTGGGTATCGACCTGGGGCTCAACAGCCTGGTCACCACCTCCGAGGGCGAGGTGATCGCTAACCCCGGGTTCCTGCGGGCCAGGCAGCGCAAGCTCGCCCGCGCCCAGCGGGCCCTTTCCCGCAAGCAGAAGGGCTCCGTGAACCGGGCCAAGGCAAGGCACAGGGTCGCAGTCATGCACCGTAAAGTGCGGGAAACGCGGCTCGACCACGCGCGCAAGATCGCCCTACGGCTGGTCCGCGACAACCAAGCGGTCTACGCCGAGGACCTGTGTGTCTCCGGCCTGGTGCGCACGCGCCTTGCGAGGTCAGTCGCCGACGCTGGCTGGTCGCAACTGGTCAGGCTGATCGAAGAGAAAGCGGCTCAATACGGCCGGACGTTCCACCGCATCGGCCGCTTCGAGCCCACCTCGCAGGTGTGCTCGGCGTGCGGCGTCAAGGACGGTCCCAAGCCCCTGGGCATCCGCACGTGGCAGTGCGGCGGCTGCGGCGCCGTCTTGGACCGGGACATCAACGCAGCCAAGAACATCCTGGCGGCCGGGCGGGCCGACAGGCTAAACGCCTGTGGAGCTGGCGTAAGACCATCGCCTGCGGTGGCAGCCGACGTCGAAGCAGGAACCCACCGGAACGCGGCGTAAGCCGCGCTGGAGGAATCCCCGCGGCTCATCGCGAGGAGGACGTCAAATCGAGCTGAACTACATGCTCTCGAGCGCAAGCAGAGCCTCGCCTCGGACCCGCTGCCGATCGGCGGCTAGCCGCCATCGGGCTCCGCGCCCGCGGCTGGGCGCGGGCGCGGAGTCCGATCGGCCTGCTCAGTGCCTCCTGGAGCGCGCGCGTCGGACAAGCCGCCGCGCGGCCGCTCAGTACCAGCCGTCATCCACCTCGTGGATCCAGGCGATGCGCGGCTTGCCGTAGACGGCGGCGATGTAGCGCAGGCCCCAGAGGATCTGGACCCTGGCGCTGGTGCGGAAGTCCGCGCCCGCGCTGGCCATCTTGTCGCAGGGGACGGCCTGCGGGATCCCGCAGGCACCCGACCACGGGTTAACCGCGTTCACCCTCCAGCCGCTTTCCACGTTCCACAGCATGTTCAGGTACCTGAACTGGCGCCTCGGCCGCCAGTGGAAGGCGCCGAACATCCTCCGGGCGATCTGCCGCGGCGTCAGGCTGACGGCGTGGCGCGCGGCGGGCGTCACGGCGCTGACCAGCTGGACGGTCGGGCGGGTCGCCGCCGCTGCCATTAATGCGGGTGACGGCGAGGCCGCGGAGCCAAGAACCACGGAGCTCAGGGCCAGCGCCGACCCCGCGGCGATGACGGCAGACCTGACGGCTTTCGGGGTGAGAGTCCTTAGGGGGGACAAGACGAGCCCTCTGTCGGGCACGCGTGGCGTGCTCGGCTTCCACCCGGGACGCGTGCCACCCGCCGGGGGCCGACGGAGGCCAGCGGCGCGCGGATGTGGCGCGGGGCAGGGCGCCGCAGTTACTCAGGGTAACTATCACGCACGCTGGGTGCTTTCGTGACTAACTACTTTGCCGAAACTTGGGCCGCTGGGTGCCCGAAATCGCCAGAACCCGCCAGTGAGTAGCCAAATCTGTGGGACTTTTCTGCCGAAAAGTCGGCTAATGTCCGGCTAATGTCCGTCCAGCATCCCGGCCCTTACCCGTGATCGGGGAGGCTTTGCAGCGCCAGTAAGCAGCTAGTCTCGTCCCTCGGCCCGTTTTAGCCGGTAAAGCCGCATCTGCGAGGCCGCAGGATCCTCGGGCGATTGGTGTCGATGGGCCCATCGACCACACGGCCAGCCCGCGCGGAAGACGGCGAAAGCCGCATAACGGGCGGCCGCCGGGCCCCGGTACCGGGCGGCCCCGCCACAGGCCCTAAGGCGCGGGACTCGCGGGCGATCTCAGGTCGGCCGCGCCGGCACTGGCCCCGCGCCGCACGATCGCCGCCCTCTCGGCCCGGGTGCGGAACGTCACCCTGGTCCGGTCCGCGCGGAACAGGTCGTGGGAGAACTCGAACGGGACGCCGGCCGAGGTGGCGGACGTCCGCGTGATCGCCAGCAGCGGGGCGCGGACGCTGACCCCGAGCAGCGCCGCCTCGTCGGAGCCGGCCTCGGCCACCTCGAGGTGCTCGACGACATCGTCGGGCCTGATCCCGTAGTGGGAGTCCAGCAGGTCGTAGATGGAGCCCCCCAGCGGCAGGTCGAGCAGGCCGGGGAAGATCTCGGCCGGCAGCCGCACCCGCTCCAGCGAGATCGGGATCCCGTCCGCCAGCCTGATCCGGACGATGTCGATCACCAGGCTCCCGGGCGGCACGGCCAGGCTGTCTGCGGTGATCTCGTCGGCGCCCGACATCGTGGCCGACAGCACCTGGGTCCCGGCCACGAACCCCTGACGGCGCAGGTACTCCGGCAGGCCCACGATCACCGACAGGTCCCGGTCGACCTTGGCGTGGGCCACGAAGGTGCCTCCCGCCCGGCCGGGCACGCGGCGGACGGTGCCTCCGTCCGCCAGCACCGCCAGGACCTGCCGGAGCGTCGACCGGCTCACCGACAGCCTGGCAGCCAGCTCCCGCTCGGTCCCGAGCCGGTCGCCGGGCCTGAGCTCGCCTGAGGAGATCATGTCGAGCAGGCGTCGCCGGGCATCCTCGACAAGGCGCCGTTCGGGCCCCGAGCGCGGTCGCAGCCGACCGACGGGAGTTCCCGCGCCGCCGCCGGCGTGAGCCGGCGAGGCCGCGGGCCGGGCCGCCGCCGCGCTCGGCCCGTCCGACGGCACCCGAATCACCCCATGGCCTCCAGGGACTCGGGCACCGTCTGGCCGCCGTCGATGACGAGCGTCTGGCCGGTGATGTAGGCGGCTTCCTCGGTGGCGAGGAACAGGGCCGCGCTGGCGACCTCCTCGATGCTGCCGAGGCGGCCGAGCGGGATCGCAGCCTCCATCGCCTGAAGGTAATCCGGCCCCAGGTCGGTCAGGCCCTCGGTGATGATGTTGCCCGGCAGGATCGCGTTGATCGTGATCCCGGACCGGGCCAGCTCGAGCGCGGCCGAGCGGATGAAGCCGAGCTGGCCGGCCTTGCTGGCCCCGTAGTGCGACCAGCCGCTGTAGCCGGTGATCGGTCCGGTGATCGAGGAGGTGACGATGACCCGCCCGCGCCCGGAGCGCTTGAGCGCTGGCAGCGCCGCCTGCACGGTGAAGAACGTGCCCTTGAGGTTGGTCGCGAGCACGTCCTCGAGCTGCTCCGGGGTCATCTCCGCCAGCGGGGCCGACGGGAAGACGCCCGCGTTGCAGCAGACGATGTCGAGCCCGCCGTGGCGCTCCTCCGCCGCCGCGACCACCGCAGCGCAGCTCGCCGCCGAGGCGACGTCGCCCTGCTCGAAGGCCACCTTCCCGGACGCAGCGAGGTCGGCCGCGGCCCGCTCGCCCGCGTCGCGATCCCGCCCGACGATCACCACGCTGGCGCCCTCCGCCGCGAACGACGCGGCCAGGCCCTTGCCGATGCCCTTGGTGCCGCCGGTCACGAGCACCGACCGGCCGCTGATCGAGGTAAACATCCTTAGTTCTCCTAACGCTACGGGGCCGCGCGACGCCGGCCGCGCGGGGCAAGCCTGTGGTGGGTTACGAGTAGCTGAGCAGGTAGCGGTCGGCAAGCTCGCAGGCCCCCCGGGTGAACTCGGCGCCCAGGTCGCGGGCCGCGTCGGCGAACCGGTGTGAGCCGACCCACGCCACCAGCTGCAGCCGCCGCAGCAGGACGAACGTCGGGATCTCGGCGGCGTCCTGTGCGTCCAGCGGCAGCACGCGCCGGTAACCGCGCTGCCAGGCGTCGCACAGCGCCGGCACCCGCGGATCGTGCTCGAAGAAGCTGAGCGACGCGCCGAGGTCGAACAGGAACCAGCCGAACCCGCAGTCGTCAAAGTCGATCACCTGGATGTCGGAGCCGTCGACGAGCAGGTTGGCCAGCCGCATGTCCGCGTGGATGAGCCCGAAGCGCTCCGGCCCGCTGCCGAACCGGCGCAGCCGGTCGCGCATCACCGCCGCGGCCCGGCCGAGCGTGACCAGCTCCTCCCGGCCGACCCCGACCCCGTCCTGCCACCGGCCCCAGCGGCCCGCCTCGCCCACACAGGAGTCGAAGTCCCAGGAGAAGCGCACGAACGAGGGCGGCCGCGCCCAGCCGCGGACGTGCCGATGCATCCGCGCGCAGATCTCCCCGAGCAGCTCGAACTTCTCGGCCAGGTGCTCCTCGGGAGGCTCCGTGCCATTGAGAAACTCGAACAGCACCGTCTGCCTGGTCACCGCGCCGATCGTGACATCGACGACCTCCCGGCCGTCCACGGCCGCGAACACCTGCGGGGTGAGCAGCCCCTCGTCGCGCCGCAGCGCCTGGAGCCAGGCCAGCTCCGACGCGACCGCTCCCGCCGGGTGGTACCCGGTCCGGTGCACCCGGAGCACGGCGGCGGCACCGTAGCCCGGGTCGTCGACCCGGTAGGTCGCGTTCTCCGACAGGCTGAGCAAGGACAGCCGGGCCCGGGCCGAGAACCCGAACGGCTCGAGCGCCGCCCTGGCGAACGGATCGTAGTCGCGCAGGACCGCATCCGGGGAGTCCGCCGCCTGGCCCTCGGTCACGCGCCCCTCCGGCCCGCACTGTGTTTCCCGCTCGCCTCCGGGCCCCACCCGCCTCCCCATTCCCCCTTCACTGGCACCGCCTTCCCTCCTCGCTCGTCGCTGACGCTCCTCGCTCGTCAGTCCAGGCGGCACCGCGTCCCCCGGCTCGCTCACTGCTCGCGCCCCTCGATACTGGCCAGCAGGCGCTCGATCTCGCCGGCGGCCCGGCCGACGGCCTCGCTGGTTCCCGCGACGTAGAGCCGCCCGGACGCGCCGATCATGGCCACGTCGACCAGGGTGTTCTCCGGCGCCGCCTTCTCAGCCTCGTTGGCCGCGACGGCGGCGAACAGCGCCGGCGCCATCTCGCAGACCAGCAGCGACTGGCCGGGCAGGATCATGGACGCCTGCCGGGACCGGTTGATGATGACCGCCTGCTGGTCGGTGACGTCCTCGATCACGTCGGAGTACAGCAGCCTGGGCCGCAGCTGGTCACCCGCGCTCCGCCCGATGCCCGCCAGGATCGCCCGGCCGGCCCGCGCGACATCGTCCGCCCGGCGGGAGTGAACCTCGAGCACCCCGAACTGACGTTCGACGAACAGAATCCCCGGCTCGACGGCGGGCTCGGCCCGCAGCGCCAGGTCGGTGACCCGCTCGATCGCCAGCCCCGGCGCCACCTCCACGATCAGCGCGTGATCACCTTCGGTGGGCGGGTAGCCCCTGGCCCGGGTGGGCACGCCGAGGTAAGCGGCGAACTGCCGCTGCAGCCCCGCGATCGGCAGGTACACTCGCAGCTCAAGCTCGGCGCGCGCTGCGACGCCGGTCGCGCCGGCGGGTGCGCGGCGCTCCGCGCTCGCGGCTGTATCCGGGCCGCCGCGGCCCGCCGCCGCGCCGTGGCGGCTGACCGTCTTACTCGGAGACAACGAAGTGCTTGCCGAGCTCACCGTGCGGCCGCGGGATCACGTGCACCGAGATCAGCTCGCCCACGCTCGACGCGGTCTCTGCGCCGGCCTCGGTCGCGGCCTTGACCGCGCCGACGTCGCCGTTGATGATGACGGCCACCAGCCCGTCGCCAACCTCTTGACGGCCGACGATCACGACGTTCGCCGCCTTCACCATGGCGTCGGCCGCGGCAAGCGCCGCCACGTACCCCTTCGTCTCGATCATGCCGAGCGCATTCTGTGCCATTGAGCTATTCCTCTCCGTTCGATGAGTATCGAGTACGGCATGTGAGGGTGCCGCACGACTCGTGATCTTGGTGGTTCCCCGGCCCGCAACCGCGTCGATGTCCCACCGATGCTGCTAGAACCGCATCGATGTTCCATCGATACGGTTCGCCCGTGGTGATCACGAACCGGATCCCTTCGGGCGGGGCTTCTTGGCCGGGGCCGCGGGAGCGGGCGGCGCGGGCGGCTCGGCCGGCTCGTCGATCGAGCCGATGATCAGCGCGTCGACCGGCGGGCGCCCCGGCAGCCACCCCGATGCCACCGATCCCTGGGCCACCAGGACGCGCTCGCCCTGGCCGCTCCCGAGCACGTCGAACGCGACGAGCCGGTCTCCGGACCCGGTCACCTCGACCTCGAGCAAGGCGCCGCTGGGCAGCCCGTCAATCCGCTTGGTCGACCAGACGTTGCCGACGACCACTGCTTGCAGCATCACCGCTCCTTCTCGATCGGGACCCCGAGGGCCCTGGCCCGGTCTCGTGCCAGCGGGGTCAGCACCGCGCGCGAGCCGAGCACCAGCCGCGCGCCCGCGCTGGCCGCCGCCTGCACCGCGCGCTCGGTCACCGCGCCCCTCTCGATCCGGTGGTCGGCGTGGCCCGTTCCCGCATGGGCCGGCGAGCCGCGTCCGTTGACCGGCCCGTGGCCGGGGTGGGGGACGAGACTCGCGGGCGCAGCGGACAGGCCCGCGGCAGCGAGCGTGAACCGGAGCCGGCCGGCGAGGAGGTCGCGCCGGCGCTTGGGGTTGTCGGCCAGCCGGACTATCTGGAGTGCGAACTCGCGCAGGTCCTCGTCCGTGACCAGCCGCACCGGCTGCAGCGTGACGCCCGGCTCCGAGGCGGTCTGGTATGCCCCGGCCCCCGGCCCCCCGAATGCCCCCGGCAACCCGGCGGCCCCGGCCACTCTGGAGACCCCGGCCCCGTTCACCCCAGCGGCCCCGGTCACCCTCTCCACGCCAGCCAGCGGAGACGGAGGGGGGTCGGACGTGGGCGGCGTCGGCGGAAGAGCAGGCGACCTGCGTCCCCCGGCGGGCAGCCCGGACGAGGCGACGGGCGGTCGAGGCGGAGCGCTGACGGTTATGGCCTGCCCGGGCGGCGGGTCCGAGGCGGAGGGCTGCGAGCCGTTCTGGCCCGCCAGCACGGGCAGGGCGTCCCTGAGGACCTCGCGCACGAGCTCTCTGAGGGCGTCGGGGGCAGGCGCGCCATCCATGGCCGTCACCCCGGCTCGCCCAGCACGCCGGTGACCGCTTCCGCGGCCTGGCGCACGTCGTCCTCGAGGCCGGACAGGTAGACGCGGCCCGTGGCCCCGATCATCCGGTAGTCGACGATCTTGATGCGCGCCTCCTTCTCGGCCTCGTTGGCGGCCAGGATCGCGTACGAGGCGGGCTGGAGCTCGAACACGAACAGCGACTCGCCCGGCAGGACCATCGAGCCGAGCTTGTTCCGGTTGACCAGGAACGCATGCTGGGCGTCGACGCGAGTGATGATCCGCGACGCGAGGACCTGTGGCCTCGTCGCCGAGGTAGCGCTCACCCCGAGCGCGGCCAGGACCGAGCTCGCGGCGGCGCGCACGGCGTCGGTGGTGCCGTGTATCTCCAGGTAGCCGAACTGCCGCTCCACCACGAGGATCCCGGCCTGGACGTCGGCGTCCTTGAGCGCGACGTCGGTCAGCGGCTCGATGTCAAGCCCCGGCGCGATCTCGATCACCTGCGCCGCCACCCCGGACCGCGGCAGCCGGCCCCGCACCCAGGTGCCCAGGTAGCACATGGTCTGCGGCTGCAGCTGATCCAGGAAGATGAACGATCGCAGTTCGGCCACGGGGATCACAGTGCTCCTTGCTCGCCTCGCGGCGCTCTTGAGGCACCGCCTTCCCTCGTCGCTCGCTCCTGCGTCGCTCCCTCCTCAGTCCAGGCGGCGCCGCGCCCCTCCGGCTCGCTCATCGCGCGATCAGCTGCTGGAGCTCTTCGATGATCAGCGCCCGCAACTGCTCTCTGACGGCGTCGGAGACGGCGGCGCCATCCGGGGCCCCGGGCCCGGCCGCCGTCGCGCGCGCCGCGAGCAGACCGTCCCCCGCCGTGCCCGCCCCGCCCGCCCCGGGCAGGTTCGACGCGTGCGGGTAGCCGGGCACCGGGCCGTCCGGCTGGTCCCAGGCGGCGATGCCCGCGAAGTCATCGAACGGCACGCCCGCATCGGAGTTGTAGGCCACCCTGGTCCAGTTGACGAGGTGGCGGGGCTCCAGGGTCTCGCCGATCGAGCTCCGTCCCACGAACCCGGTGCCGAGCGTCATCGACGGCGCGAGGTTGGTGTCCAGGCCCGCGCTGCCGGTGCTGTTGCCGACGTTGACCGCGACCCGCAGCACCGGCACGCGCGTCCCGTAGCGCATGATCACCTGCGGGTCTCGGCTGTGCACGGCGGCCGAGTGCCCGGCCCCGCCGAGCCGGACGACCGCGCGCGCCGCCTCGATGCCGCGCTCCGCCGACTCGGTCCGCACCACGCCCAGCACCGGGCAGAGCTTCTCGCTCGCCAGCGGTTCCTCGCCCACCACCAGGTCAAACGGCGCCAGCAGCACGCGGGTCTGCGGCGGGACCCGTACTCCGGCCCGGCCCGCGATCCACGCGGCGTTCTTGCCGATCGCCTCGCCGTTGAGGCGCCCGTCTGGGAAAAGATAGGCCCGGATCTTGTCTCGCCCCGCGTCGTCCAGCAGGGCAGCCTGCTGCCGCTGCAGTTCCCGGAGCAGCCGGTCGGCGACCGCGTCCTGCACCACAAGAACGGACTCGTTGGTGCACAGTACCGAGTTGTCGAAAGCCTTGCTGTCGGCGATCCGCCGCGCCGCGGACGCCAGGTCGGCGGTCTCGTCCACGAGCACGGGAACGTTGCCGGGTCCCACGCCCAGCGCCGGGTTCCCGGACCGGTGCGCCGCGCGCACCACGGCCGTGCCGCCGGTGGCGACGATCACGTCGGTGACGGGATCCGACATCAAGGCCTCGATCAGCGGGACGGTGGGGTGCTGCACCACCTGAACCGTGCCGTCGGGCGCGCCCGCCTCGGTCGCCGCCGCGGCCAGCAGCAGCGCCGCGTCGGTGCAGCAGTCCTTGGCCATGGGATGCGGGCTCACGACGATCGCGTTCCTGGTCAGCAGGGCGAGGATGACCTTGAAGAACACGCTGCACACCGGGTTGGTCGACGGGGTCAGGGCCAGGATGACCCCGGCCGGCCGGGGAAGGGAGAGGATCTTGCCCGCGGTGTCGATCCGCGGGCTCACGTAGTCGTCGTCCCGGTACCGGTCCAGGATCCCCAGCGAGCACGCCTCGTTCTTCACGATCTTGTGCTCGACCACGCCGAACCCGGTCTCGCTGACCGCCCACTCCGCGTACCGCCGCGCCTGCGCATGCGCCGCGGCGGCCACCGCCTCGGCGATGCGCAGCACCGAGGCCCGGTCGTAGCTGGCGAACGCCCCGGCGGCCCAGTGCGCCCGCGCGAGCATCTGCCGCGCCCGCCAGGTCGCCGCGGAGCCACCGTGCGCCGCGGTGGCTGACCCCGCCGCAGGCTGGCCTGCGGCGCCGACGGGTGGATGGCCCGCCGACCCGGCTGTCACCGGTACAACGGGCCGTTCATCCGCCAGGGCAGCGGTGACGTCAGCGGCGGGCGTCGCGGGTCGGGCGGTCATCGTCCGGTCCCGCGGGCCCGCGCCGGGGCCCGGCGCATCTCCGCGTATGCGCCGCCGATGCCGGCCTCGGTGCGCTCGAGGAGCTCCTCGCACAGCTCGGGCGTCATGAGCAGACCCGGCTTGTACTGCAGCACCCGCGGGTCCAGCGTCGAGAAGATGGCCCAGACCCCGTTGCGGTACAGGTGTCGCATGACGATCTTCGCTCCCTCGGGATGATCGAATTCCAGGCCCATGACGACGCCGTTCTGCCGGATACCGGTGAACCAGCCGGGATAGCGGGCCTGGATCCCGCGGAGCCCGCGGCCGACCATGTCGGCGATGTAGTGGACCATCGACCGGGTCTCTGGCCGCCCGCAGATCTCGAGCGTCTTCAGCGCGGCAACGCAGCCGAGCTCGGCCCCGCCGAAACTGGAAATGTGCGCGAACCCGTCCTCGGTGAGCCAGCCGGCGCATCGCTCGCTCACGAGCACGGCGGCGATCGGGTACATCCCGCCGGACAGGCCCTTGCCGGTCACCAGGATGTCCGGCGCGATGCCGTGCTTGGTGATCGCCCACATCTCGCCGGTGCGCATCAGCCCGGTCTGCACCTCATCCGCGATGTACAGGGTGCCGTGCCGCTCGCAGAGGGCCTTGACGGCCTCCAGGTAGCCGGGCTCTGGCAGCGGGAAGCCGTACGTGGCCGGGATCGTCTCCATGATCACCGCCGCCGCGTCGCCCCCGGCCAGGGCCTTCTCCATGGCGCCGAGGTCGTTGAACGGGACGTGCACGAAGTCCTGGGTGTCGATGAGGAACAGCCGGGAGAAGCGGTCGTCGCCGGTGGCCACCGCGAGGCCGGTGTGGCCGTGGTAGGCCTTGATGATCGAGACGATCTTGCGCCGCTTAGTGGCGTGCCTCGCGGTCTTGAGCGCGATGTCGATGGCCTCTCCCCCGCCGCTGCCGTAGACGACCTTGGTCAGCCCCGGCGGGGCCGTGCGGACGAGCGCCTCGGCCAGCGCCGCGCGGGCGCTGGACGGGAAGTGGTGGTTCCCGATGTCGAAGGACCGCATGCCGATCGTGATGGCCTCGACCAGCTCCGGGTTGCGGTGCCCGAGGTTGTAGGTCCCGCCGTTCAGGTGGACGTCGATGAGCCTGATCCCCGACATGTCCCAGATGAAGTAGCTCTCCCGGCGGTCGATGACCAGGTCCACCCCGGTCTCCGACCAGAA
>DASYXX010000401.1:0-1540 GCA_035934395.1 Streptosporangiaceae bacterium | reverse complement strand
CGGCACGGGCGGGGCTTGTGCCGGGGTGTGGGAAGCAGCGGCCGGGGCGGGATGGGCGGCCGGATGAGGGTCGTTCGGGTGCTGGGCGTGCTGGAACCCGGCGGGGCACAACTGTCAGCGCTGCTGCTATCGGCGGCCCTGCGCCGGCACGGCGTCGCGACTACCGTGCTGGCCGGTGACGCGACACCGCCGGGGTTGGCGCTTGCCGGCCGCTACGGCTTTGCCGCCGAAGCCTTCCGGGTGAGTGAACTGGTGAACCGGCGCAGCCTGCAGTGGACGCCTGAGCCCAGGTTTGCCGGCTGGCTTGGGCCCCGGCTCGCGCCCGCAGATCTGGTGCACGCGCACATGGTGGGGGCCTGGTGGGCAGCGGCACGAGCGCTGCCGCGTGGGGTGCCGCTGGTGGCCAGCGAGCACAACCAGATGTCCTGGCCTGGCGGCGACCACACGGCGCAGGCCCGGGAGGCGGCACGCCGGGTCGACATGCTCTTCGCTCATGGCCCGGCGGCCAGCGCATGGGCGGCGGGGCTGGGCCTTGGCCGCCGGCTGCGCGAAGGGCGCTCGCCGGTGGAGGGCTTGTCAGCCAGGCCATGGCCGCAACTGGCCTGGCCGCGGCTGACCTTCACCGGCCGGTTCCGCGCCGACAAGGCACCCGACGTGCTCGTTGAGGCGCTCGCCCTCCTCGACGTGCCCCCGCCCGCCTACCTCGTCGGCGACGGCCCCATGTACCAGGCGCTGGCCCGGCTGGTCCGGGCCCGCGGCCTGCAGGCGGTGGTGCGCCTTCCCGGCTGGTCCTATAAGCCGTCCCGCTATGTCTCGGGAGCCAGCGTCCACGTCGTGCCCTCGCGGCAGGAGTCGTGGTCGCAAAGCGCCGTTGTCGCGCTCGGGCTCGGCGTCCCGGTCGTCGGCACGGCGGTCGATGGCCTGGCGCGCACCCTGGGCAACGGACGCGGCGTCCTCGTCCCGCCCGACGACCCGTCCGCCCTGGCAGCGGCGCTATCTGCGGTCCTGGGCGGCGAGTTCCCAGACCCGCGCCCAGGCCGGGCGTATGCCCGGCAGTTCACTCCCAGCGCCGTGGCCGCGCTGTACCTCGACGCATACCGCCACCTGCTCGCCAGCCGCGCCAGACTCCGCCACCTGGCGACAGCAGCTACCCCGGCGGCCAGCTCGCCAGCAGCAACCAACACGCCAGCCTGAGCCCACCACACAAACGGTCACCCGCGTGGCGCGTGCTCGCGCCGGCCAGGCGATCAGCGGCGGCACAGTCCGGGCCAGCCCGGTGATCCGCTAGCCGCGCCGTTGCGGAACCATGCCGTGGGCGGGACTCGCGTTCCCCGCAGGGGCGGCTGCGGCTACCGGCGCTCGGGGGAGGTGATCCCGCCTGGCTGCCGCCCTCGCCTACCTCATGGATGGTGGTGTGGTGGTCCATAGCGACCGGTCCTCCTACAGGTGAACGACCGGGCAGGTCAGCGTCCTCGTCACGCCGTCGAGGTCCTGGACCTGGGAGGCTGCCAGCCTGGCCAGCTCGTCGATGTCTGGCGCC
>DASYXX010000379.1:0-4130 GCA_035934395.1 Streptosporangiaceae bacterium | reverse complement strand
GCATGTCGCTCTACCTGTTTACCGGCGATGGCTTCCCGCCGATCGCCTGCACCGCGCTCAACAAGGCACCGGATGGCACGAGGTGCACCGACGCATGGCCGCCGCTGCTGGCGACGGGCCGGCTCGTGGCCAGGGGCGGCGTGCGCCAGGCAGGGCTGGGCACTGTGACCCGCAACCACGTCAAGCAGGTCACGTACTTTGGCCACCCCCTGTACCGGTTTGTCGGTGACGGTGCCGCGGGCCAGATGAACGGCCAGAACTTCCCGGCATTCGACGGCCAGTGGTACCTCGACCTGACGAACGGGCGTCCCGCCATCGGCGTGGCGAGCGTGATGACCGAACGATCCCGCCTCGGCACGGTGCTGGCCGGGCGCACCGCGCTCGGTAACCGGACCCTCTACACGCTGAGCTTCGACACCCCGAACAAGACCACCTGCACGGGTGCGTGCGCGGCCATCTGGCCGCCGCTGCTCACCAGCGGCCGCGCGAAGGCAGGCCCGGGAGTCAGCCAGCTCGCCATCGGCACGCTCCGGCGCCCTGACGGTACTCTCCAGGTCACCTACCACGGCCACCCGGTCTACATGTTCGCGTTCGATCTCGGCGCCGGGACGTTGCCCTGTCAGCGCCTAACGCCCACTGTCTGCGGCCAGTACCTCATCGACCCGCAGGCAAGCGGAGTCTGGTACACGGTGACCCCCCGGGGCACGCCGGACCCGGGCACGACGACCGTCGGCTCGGAGCCCTCGGGAACCGCGAGAATCCTGGCCATCACCGCCGGTCTCACCCACGCCACGGCGACGCTCTACGCGTTCACCATCGACACGCGAACGATGAGCAAGTGCACCGGAGCATGTGCCAAGTTCTGGCCGCCGGTGCTCACCACCCGTGTCGTCAAGGCGGGCCGGGGCGTCAACCAGCGCATGCTCGGCACGCTGCGGCGCGCCGACGGGACCATCCAGGTCAGCTATAACGGGCACCCGCTGTACTTCTTCGCCCTGGGGCTGAACAGCGGCACCAGCGGCGCCAACGTGCCGGTGGGCAACGGCGTGTTCCTCCTCGTGAACACGAACGGAACCGTCGGTGGAGGCGGGGGCGGCTGGTAAGCGGCTGACAGATGGCGCCCATGATCTCAGTCCGGCGGTCCTGGTCCCGCGACGCGGCGTGCACCAGCCCGCCACTGAGATCACGGGCGCTCCAGGGGCTCGATCCTGGGCCACGACGTCAACCTGGGCGCGGGGACCAGGCTCGCGAACTTCAAGATCGTGCCGGGAACGATAGCGGTCCGCCATCCGGACGGCACGAGCATGGACACCGGCCTGCGCAAGCTCGGCGCCCTGCTCGGCGATAGCGTCCAGATCGGGTGCAACGCCGTTACCTCTCCGGGCACGGTCATCGGGCGGGAGTCGATCATCTACCCGGGGGCCTCGCTGCAGGGAACCATCCCTCCGCGTTCCGTCGTGAACTGGAAGCCGCAGCTGATCATCCGGCCGTTGCCGCGCCGGCGGATGTCTCATCCATCGAGCCAGGAGGAGCTATGACTCCTGTCCTTCTGTCCAGCGGCCAGAGTGGCGGCTGCGGCCGGCGAGGCTGGTGAGACAGAGGGGCCGGCTCCCGTATTGTTCGCCACATGTCGGCATCTGAATCGCTGGACGAGCAGATCGGCGGCTCGGGCCTGGACGCGCGGGGCGTCACGGTGACCGGGCTGCAGCGGGCCATGTCGGCCGGGTCGCTGACCTCGGCCGACCTCACCGCGTTCTACCTGGGCCGGATCGAGCGGCTCGACCCCGAACTGCATGCGGTCATCACGGTCAGCCCGCAGGCGCTCGCCGAGGCGCGGGCGAGCGATCTGGCCCGGTCCGGCCAGGGGCGCGGGCCGCTGGAGGGCGTCCCGGTGCTGGTCAAGGACAACATCGCGGCGCAGGGAATGCCGACCACCGCGGGCTCCCCCGCGCTGGTTGGGGCGGTGTCGGCCGATGCGTTCCTGGTGGGCAGGCTGCGCGCGGCGGGCGCGGTCATAGCCGGGAAGGCCAACTTGTCAGAGTGGGCCAACTTCCGCTCGCCGCACTCGACCAGCGGGTGGAGCACGCTGGGCGGGCAGACGGCCAACCCGCACGGCAGGGGCCGTAACCCGTCGGGGTCCAGTTCGGGCTCGGCGGCGGCGCTGGCCGCGGGCCTGGTTCCGCTGGCGATCGGCAGCGAGACAGACGGTTCTGTGCTGTCGCCGTCGGGCGCGTGCGGGGTGGTCGGGGTAAAGCCGACGCTGGGCTTGGTCAGCCGCAGCGGCATCGTGCCGATATCGGCTGCCCAGGACACGGCCGGGCCGATGGCGCGCTGCGTGGCTGATGCCGCGGCGCTGCTGAGCGTGATCGCGGGCCCGGACCCGGGGGACCCGGCGACCGGCGGGCAGGCCGGGCCGGTGCCCGACTACACGGCGTTCCTGGATCCGCGTGCGCTGGAGGGGGCCCGGCTCGGCGTCTGGCGCCAGGGCTCGGCGGAGGCGGGGCCGGCCACGGTCGCGGTCCTCGACGCGGCGGTCACCCGGCTGCGCGAGCGCGGGGCCGAGGTGATCGACCCCGTCGACCTGCCGGATGCGGACAAGATCAGCGAGCCGGAGCACACCGCGCTGGTGCATGAGTTCAAGCACGACCTCGATGCCTACCTCGGCGCGCTCGGCGGGGACCACCCGGCCAGCCTCGCCGAGCTGATCACGTTCAATGCCGACCACCGCAGCCAGGTGCTGGTCCACTTCGGCCAGGAGTGGTTCGAGCAGGCAGCGGCCACCAGCGGCAGCCCCGCCGACCCGCAGCTGGCCGCCGCGCGCGGGGAGGCGCGGCGTCTGGCATGCACCGCCCTGGACCACGCGCTCGGCACGCACCGGCTCGATGCCGTCGTCGCCTTGACCGGCGCCCCGGCCTGGCTGACCGATCACGTGCTCGGCGACCACCACGTGTTCGGGACATCAAGCCCGTGCGCCGTGTCGGGATACCCGGCGATTTCGGTTCCTGCCGGGCGCGTCTCCGGTCTGCCTGTCGGCCTCACCTTCATGGGACCGGCGTGGAGCGAGCCCGCGCTGATCGCCCTCGCACACGCATTCGAGCAGGCCACCTGGTCGCCTTGGCCCGGGTGAACGTGGCGAGGATAGACACCGTCGAAGGATCCTTCAGTGATGGTCGTGGATTGCGCGTATGAGTTCTGCGGTGGCGAGTAGTTCGCCGCGGTCGGACCAGACCTCGCTGACTTCGAAGCAGTAGCCCTCGGCGGTCGCGCTGAGGTGGTTCGCCAGCAGCGCATGATCTACGCGGTCGTAGGCAGCCCGATCGGCCGGAAAGGAAATACTGGCCGAGATCAGCACGGTCGGCGCGGGTTGCGCGAGTGGCTCGCGGCCGCGCAGGTGCTCAACGACCGAGCGCATGAAGCTCGGCGGGTACCAGCAGTCGATGATCGAGGCCACCAGCGCGTGTCCGCGCAGGCGGTGGTCGATCGGGCTCACCCAGACGACGTCCCACCCTGGGCGTGGGCCGCGACCGTCTTGGTCAGTGGTCGGGCGGTACTCGAACTGACCGGTGACCGGGGGCAACGTCGGTGACGGTGTGATCATCGGGACGTAGGCGTCTAGAGGCAGAGCCGCGGGCGGCGCTCCGTCACCGGGCCCGCTGTGACCAAGGCGCGGGCCGACCGTGAGCGTGGCCACAGCGAACTCGCCACCCTGCCCGAACGTGACAGTGACCCGGCCGATGCCGTGCGCCCCGCTGGCCCTCGCGACGGAGATGTCGATCGCGTCCGCCGCGGCCAGTCTCAGTACCTGCACGTGTGCGTGCCGGACCTGCCCGCCACCAGCGTCGGGTGATTGCTCGAGGGCGTCGATGGCGCGCCGGACGAGGTAACCGGCGGTCGGCCCGTCTGAAGCCCACCAGCCGTAATCAAGAGCACTCGTCGTCCGCAGGCTCGTCGGCGCCCCGGAGCCCGCCCCGCCTTGGGCAGACTTCATGCGTCCGTTCCTGGTGTCAGCAGCCCCAGTGCCAGCCAGCGCTCCGGGGGCAGCGCGGCAGTGCCGCCGCGCGCGCCCGCCGTGGTATTTGCGGGAGTTGTCATCGAGGGTCTCTAATCGCTGGTTTCGGCTGGCCGGCGGT
>DASYXX010000040.1:0-4266 GCA_035934395.1 Streptosporangiaceae bacterium | reverse complement strand
GCGGCACCAGCTGCTTTCCAATCGCTCCCGTCGCACCTGCCACAAGCACTCTCATGGTCAGCTCCCTGGTCGATGATTACCTGCAACCCACCTGACAGGACAGCAGCCCAGGCTGTGACACCTCCTCAGCGCCGTCCTCGTGCTTCGGTCCAGCAACCGGGGCGACCCTGTGGCCGGCGATTTCACGCCACGTCGGGCCGGGTCATCAGGGGCGATCGCAGCTGGCGGAGTAGATCAGGACCGGTGCCGGGCACGATGTTCCAGGTCGCCACGGCGCGAGGGGCGGCAGCGGCGAGGCGGACACGGCTCGGGCTGGTGATGACGTAGATGTCTGCTACGAACGCCGCGCCCTGCCAAGCGCCCGCAGCGACGACGGGCCTGCCGAGCGGCGCGGTCTCCCGCCACGTGCCGTCACCCACCTCGACATCGAGCACGGTATCTCCGGTGTCAAAGCGCGCTCGCCAGCCGCCGCCGACCGGGTCGATCACCACCGAGGTCCCATGCGGCAGAGCCGACACCCCGGTCGATGCGTCAATGACCGCCGCGACGGATCGTCCGGGACTGGAATCGCCGGTCACCAGGGGGAGGGACAGCCGCCGCATCCGCTCGGCAAGCACCTGGTCGTCCTCGGGGCTTCCGGCATCGTCGACTCCCGGCAGCAGGCAGTCCCACACCGCGTCGAGCGGCGCCTGCAGGTCGGTGGTTGCCGCGGTTATCGCCACGATGAGGTCATGTTCCGGGATGACCAGGCAGTACTGTCCCATAGCGCCGTCGGCGCGGTACCCGTGCCGGGACATCCAGAAGTGGTATCCGTACCCTTGCAGCCAGTCGGCCGTGCGCCAGCCGTCGTCGGACTGCACGGTCCGGATGTGGCGCCTGGTCGCCAGCTCCACCCATTCACGCATGACCACTTGCCGGCCGCGCCAGTGACCGTGGCGCAGCAGCAGTTCGCCGAACGCGGCCACGGCTTCCGTCGTCAGGTGCAGTCCGTGGAACCCGAACGTGGCGCCGCTGGCTACCCGATCCCATTCCGCGTGATCCACACCCATGGGCCCGAACAGACGCTCGTCAAGCAGGTCCGGCACGCTCCGCCCGGTCACCCGCTCCACCATCCGGGCCAGCACGAAGCTCGTCGGGTTGTTGTACACCTGCTTGGTCCCAGGCGGGTCCGGGGCAGGCACCCGCAAGAAGCCCTTGACCAGGTCAGCTGGCTCCAGCGCCCATGCGTCCGCCAGGGCGTCGGCCCGGTGGCCGGTCGTCATCGTCAGCAAGTGATGAACGCTGAGCTGCCGTGCCCGCGGCGAGGCGTGGGCCGGGACGTGATCGTCCAGCACGTCGGCCACCCGATCGTCCAGGCGGAGCAGGCCGTCTGCTACCGCGAAGCCGACAGCGATCGAGATGAACGACTTGGTCACCGAGTACAGAAGCTGCGGCCGGTCACGAGAGTATGGCGCCCACCATCCCTCCGCGACGACGCAGCCGTGCCGCACCACCATGAGCGAATGGCACTCGACCGACCGTTCGTCAAGCCTGTCCAGCAAGGCCATCACGCCTTTGCCGTCCATCTGCTCGGCGGACGGCACCGATCGTGCTAGCAGGCGCCGGTGATTCACCAAATGACAATACGCGGGGCGATAGCCGGGCCGGCGTGTTACGCCAGGCTGGCCGGGCACATTCAACGGGGAGGGAACAAGCGAGTCGGGAACCTGGTCGATGAAGAGCGTCCTGGGCATTGCCATCGCCGTCATCGTGCTAGCGGGACTGACCGCCGCGGCGGTCACGATCAGGTCCGCAGCATTGGGTGCGAGCCCGGCACTGCCCGTGGCGTACGGGTTCGACGGCCACGAGGGCTGGGCGGGAGGTGAGGTCAGGCCGCGCGCCGTTTACTTCGGGGCTGGCGGCAGCCTGTTCGTCCGCGGCCTGAGCTGGGCCAGCTGGAATCAGGCCGGCGCCCGCGGCCGGGGCATCCGCTGGGCGGACAGATGCGTCCCGAACTGTGCGGCCGGCTCGTATGCGAGGTCCGCTGCCGAGATCACGTTGTCGAGAGTCCGTGCTCACGACGGCCAGCCATTCTTCTCGGCGATGACCATCGTGTGGTCCGCGGGCGGCACGTTGCACCGGCAGACTTTCCAGTGGTCGAGGGGCACCGGAACCAGCGCCCTGCCGTTCTGGCACTGACCGGGGGGCCGGGCTGAGGGCTCGGTAACCCTGAAGTTACGGTAACATGGAGGCTACCGGCAGCGACAGCGCCGGCCGCCCTATCAGGAGCAGCATGGAGCCGCCCATCGATCCGCTCCGGTATCGCTTCCGGGTCGAGTGCCCCCAGCATGAGGCGTTCTGGTTGTGGACCGCCAGGGCTGGCACGTGGTGCGCTCCTGTACTGGTACAGCACCCCAAGGCCAGCCGGATGAAATCAGATGCTCCAGAGCGCCTGAGTGGGGGACAGGCGGGCGGCGCGGATGGCGGGCAGCAGCCCGGCCAGGGCGCCGATGATGACGGCCGCGGCCAGGCCGCCGGCCCAGGCGTCGGGGGGAATGACGACGGCCTCGTGCTTGGCGTGGGCGTAGATAGCGGTGGCCGCCGCGCCGGCGATGACTCCGATGACGCCGCCGGCCAGGGACAGCAGGATCGCCTCGGCGAAGAACTGGGCGCGTATCTGGCCGCGGGTGGCGCCCAGCGCGCGGCGCAGCCCGATCTCGGAGCGGCGTTCCAGCACCGAGATGACCATGATGTTGGCCACCCCGATCGCGCCGACCAGCAGCGCGACCGCGCCCAGGCCTAGGAACAGGGTGTCGAGCGCGCCCTTGGCGTCGGCCTGGGCGGTGAGCGCGGCCGAGGGCTGGGAGACGTTGACCTGGTTCGGGCTTTCCGGCCAGGCCTGGGCGCCGAGCAGGCTGTCGACTGCGGTGGTCGCGGCCGGGCTGCTGGTGGTGCGGACGTAGATTTCCGAGGGGTGGCCGTCGAGGCCGAGGTAGTGCTCGGCGGCCGGGAAGCCGATCAGGACCGCCGAGTCGATCTCGGGGGCATAGGTGTCTTTGCTGAGGATGCCGGTCACGTAGAACCACATCCCGCCGACCGGGCACGGGTCGCTCTGATCGCAGACCCAGATCCGCTCCTCTGGCCGGATCCGGTCGATGCCCAGCCGCTGCGCCGTGGCGGCCCCGAGCACCGCGACCGGCTCGCGGGCGGTGGCGGCGTTGAGGAACCGGCCCTGCGCGAGGCTGGTGCCCGCGGCGGCGGGCAGGCCCAGGCTGGCGGCGGCCACGGTCAGAGCGTTGGTTTCGTCCGGGGGGACGTAGGGGGACTTGTAGGCGTTCACGCCGTTGATCGTGCCGGTGTACTGGACCGCGGTGACGCCGGGCAGCCGGGCGATCATGCCCGGCGCCGCCACTGGCAGCTCGACGGCGTCGCCGGTGAGCGTCTGTCCGTTGGTGACGGTCAGCAGGTTGGTGCCCAGCGCCCGGATCTCGGCCAGCAGCGCAGCGGAGGAAGAGGCGGCCAGGCCCAGGACGGCCACGATCGCCGCCACGCCGATCGCGATGCCCAGCGCCGACAGCCCGGCACGCAGTTTGCGGGTCCGCAGCCCGATGCTGGCCAGGGCGGCCAGGTCGGCGGGGCGTAGCCGGGTCGTGGCCGGCGCGGTCGGGGCGGCCGGCCCCGGCGACGTGGTGGTCATGAGGGTCCTTCCAGAGCCGGGTGGCTGGTGACGGAGGCGGGGGCGATGTCGGCGACGATGTGCCCGTCGAGCATCTCGATGCGCCGCCGCGTCCGGGCGGCGACGGCGTGGTCATGGGTGACGATGATGATCGTGGTACCGGCGGCGTTCAGCTCCTCCAGCAGGCCCAGCAGCGCGGCGCCGGTGCCCGAGTCGAGGTTGCCGGTGGGCTCGTCGGCCAGCACCACCGGCGGGCGGCCTGCGATCGCGCGGGCGATGGCGACCCGCTGCCGTTCCCCGCCTGACAGCTGGGTCGGGCGGGCACTGGCCCGGCGCGCGAGCCCGACCCGGTCCAGCGCGTCCGCGGCCAGCAGCCGCCGCCGGGCGCGGCGGGCGCCGGCGTACAGCAGCCCGTCGGCGACGTTGCCCAGCGCGGTCTGGTGCTCGGCGAGGAAGAACTGCTGGAACACGAACCCGATCCGGGCCGCCCGCAGGGCCGACAGCTGGCGGTCGGTCATCGCCGCGGCGTCCAGGCCGGCGACGCGGACGGTGCCGGCGGTGGGCGTGTCCAAGGTGCCCATCAGGTGCAGCAGCGTGGACTTGCCCGACCC
>DASYXX010000357.1:0-4437 GCA_035934395.1 Streptosporangiaceae bacterium | reverse complement strand
GACAGCGACTCGGCGAAGCTCTCGGTCCCGGCGTCGGCCAGCGCCGCGTTCTGCGCCGCCTCCCGCCGCAGCTGCTCCTCGAACAGGGAGAACAGCACGACCGCTCCGACCCCCGCGTCGGCCAGCCGCCGGACGCCGTCGACGGTGTTCGACAGCGGGGACGCCGAGGCGACCAGCGGGTTCCGCAGCTGCAGGCCCAGGTACCGGGTAGACAGGTCCATCAGTCGCCCTCCTGGCGGGACCTGCGCGCGTCGGCCGGGAAGTGCGCCGGGCCGCGGGTCGCCATCTCCTCGTAGGTGTCCCACCGCTGGTCTACTGCCTGCTGGGCCAGGGTCCCCAGCCGCTCGGCCTCGGCCGGGTCGGTGTTGCCGAGCGCCCGATACCGCAGCTCGCGCTGGGTGTAGGCGGCCAGCGGGATACGCGGGCGCGGCGAGTCGAGCAGGAACGGGTTGCCGCCGGCCGAGCGCAGCACCGGGTCGTAGCGGATCAGCGGCCAGTAGCCGCTGGCCACGGCGCGGTACTGCTGGCCGAGGCCGTCGCGCATCTCGATCCCGTGCGCGATGCAGTGGCTGTAAGCGATGATCAGCGACGGCCCGTCGTAGGCCTCGGCCTCGCGGAACGCGCGCAGGGTCTGCTGCGGGTCGGCGCCCATCGCGACCCGTGCGACGTAGACGTAGCCGTACGCGATGGCCTGCAGCGCGAGGTCCTTCTTGGGCATGGTCTTGCCCGAGGCGGCGAACTTGGCCACCGCGCCGAGCGGCGTGGCCTTGGACGACTGGCCGCCGGTGTTGGAGTACACCTCGGTGTCGAGCACCAGCACGTTCACGTTGCGCCCGCTGGCCAGGACGTGGTCGAGCCCCCCGGACCCGATGTCGTAGGCCCATCCGTCCCCGCCGACGATCCACACGCTGCGCCGGACCAGGCAGTCCGCCACGCTCAGCAGGTCGGCCGCGGTCCCGCCCCCGCCCCCGTTCAGTTCGGCCAGGCGCTGCTTCAGCTCCGCCAGACGCCCCCGCTGGGCGCGCAGCTCCGACTCCCGCAGCTGCGGGGCGTTAAGGATCTCGTCCGTGAGTTCGGCGCCGATCATGTCCCGCAGCTCGGTCAGGCGCATGCGGGCCAGCTCGGCGTGCCGGTCGGCGGCCAGCCGGAACCCCAGGCCGAACTCGGCGTTGTCCTCGAACAGCGAGTTCGACCAGGCCGGGCCGCGCCCGTCGGGCCCGGTCGTCCACGGGGTGGTGGGCAGGTTGCCGCCGTAGATCGACGAGCATCCGGTCGCGTTGGCGACCAGCAGCCGGTCGCCGAAGAGCTGGGACAGGAGCTTGAGGTACGGGGTCTCCCCGCAGCCCGCGCAGGCCCCGGAGAACTCGAACAGCGGCTGCAGGAACTGGGTGCCGCGCACGGTGCCGAAGTCCACCCGGGACCGGTCGGCGACCGGCAGCGTCTCGAAGAACGCGATGTTCTCCCGCTCGGCAGCCACCAACGGCTCCCTGGGCGCGAGATTGATCGCCTTGCGCTCATATCCGCCCGGCCCCCCCGCCCCTCCCGGTGCGCTCACCGGGCACGCCTGAACGCACAGCTCGCAGCCGGTGCAGTCCTCCACGTAGACCTGGAGCGTGAAGCGGGTGTCCGGGAGCCCGCGCGCGTCCAGCGGGGCCGAGCGGAACGGTCCCGGCGCCCCGGCCAGCAGCGACTGGTCGTAGTAGGTGGACCTGATCACGCTGTGCGGGCAGACGAAGCTGCAGTTGCCGCACTGGATGCACAGGTCCGGGTCCCACTGCGCGACCAGGTCGGAGATGTTGCGCTTCTCGTAGGCCGTGGTGCCGCTCGGGTAGGTGCCGTCCGCGGGCAGCGCGCTGACCGGCAGGTCGTCGCCGCGGCCGGCCATCATCGCCGCGGTAACCGTGCGCACGAACTCCGGCGCGCCGGCCGGGACCGGCGGCGGCATCTCCCGGGCGGACGTCACCCGGTCCGGGACCTCGATCCGGTGCAGCCCGTCCAGCGCCCGGTCGACCGCCGCGTGGTTGCGCTCCACGACCTCGGCGCCGCGCCGCCCGTAGGTCTTGACGATCGCCGACTTGATCTTGGCGATCGCCTCGTCCCGGGGCAGCACGCCCGAGATCGCGAAGAAGCAGGTCTGCAGGACGGTGTTGGTCCGGCCGGCCAGCCCGGCCTCGCGGGCGATCCGGCCGGCGTCGATCGCGTACACGTCGACCTGCTTGGCCAGGATCTTCTCCTGGACCGGCCGGGGCAGCGCGTCCCAGACCTCGTCCGGCGGGTACGCGCAGTCGAGCAGCAGGGTCGCGCCCGGCGCCGCCCGGCCGAGCACGTCCACCCGGTCCAGCAGGCCGAAGTGGTGGCAGCCGACGAAGCTGGCCTGTCCCACCAGGTACGGCGCGCGGATCGGCTGCTGCCCGAACCGTAGGTGCGACACGGTCTGCGAGCCGGACTTCTTGGAGTCGTAGACGAAGTAACCCTGTGCGTACATCCCTTCGTCGCCCAGGATCTTGATCGTGTTCTTGTTCGCGCCGACCGTGCCGTCCGAGCCGAGGCCGAAGAACACCGCACGGACCGTGCCCGGCGGCTCGATGTCCAGCGTCGGGTCGTAGGGCACGCTGCTGCCGGACACATCGTCGGTGATGCCGATCGTGAACCTCCGCCGCGGCCGTTCCCGGCCGAGTTCCGCGAGCACCCCGGCGACCATGCCCGGCGTCAGCTCTTTCGACGACAGCCCGTAGCGGCCGCCCGTGACCAGCGGAAGCCGGTCGCGTTCCGAATCGTTGTAGGCCTCCGCCAGCGCGGCGGTCACGTCCAGGAACAGCGGCTCGCCGGCCGAGCCCGGCTCCTTGGTCCGGTCCAGCACGGCGATCCGGGCCGCGGTGGCGGGCAGCGCGTCGAGCAGCGCGCGGGCCGGGAACGGCCGGAACAGCCGGACCTGCACCACGCCGACCCGCTCGCCCGCCGCGGCCAGATGGGACACGGTCTCGGCGATCGTCTGCGCGGCGGAGCCCATCACCACGATGACCCGCTCGGCCTGCGGGTGGCCGGCGTAGTCCACGATGCGGTAACGCCGTCCGGCGCGCGCGGCCAGCGCGTCCATGATGTCCTGTACCGCGCCGGGCACGGCGGCGTAGAACGGGTTGACGGTCTCCCGGGCCTGGAAGTAGGTGTCCGGGTTCTGCGCGGTGCCCCTGATGAACGGGCGGTCCGGCGACAGGGCGCGGCCGCGGTGCGCGCGGACCAGGTCCTCGGGCACCAGCGCGCGCAGGTCGTCGTCGGCCAGCAGCTCGATCGTGTTCAGCTCGTGCGAGGTGCGGAACCCGTCGAAGAAGTGCACGAACGGCACCCGGGTGGCCAGCGTGGCCGCGTGCGCCACCAGGGCGAGGTCGTGCGCTTCCTGGACCGACGCGGACGCGAGCTGCGCGAAGCCGGTCTGCCGCACGGCCATCACGTCCGAGTGGTCGCCGAAGATCGACAGCCCCTGGGCCGCCACCGACCGGGCGGCGACGTGCAGCACCGCCGGGGTTAGCTCGCCGGCGATCTTGTACATGTTCGGGATCATCAGCAGCAGGCCCTGCGACGCGGTGAACGTCGTGGCCAGGGCTCCGTTCTGCAGCGCGCCGTGCAGGGCGCCCGCGGCCCCGCCCTCGCTCTGCATCTCCACCACCGATGGCACGGTGCCCCAGACGTTGCGCCGGCCCCGGCTGGACCACTCGTCCGCGAGCTCGGCCATCGCCGACGACGGGGTGATCGGGTAGATGCAGCAGACCTCGCTGAGCCGGTAAGCCACCGAGGCGGCCGCCTCGTTGCCGTCGACGGTCGCACGCATGATCAGCCCTCCCGGACCATCTCGATCGAGTGCACCGGGCACTGCTCGTAGCACGCGCCGCAGCCCGTGCACTTGTCGTAGTCGAACCGGTACCGGTGACCGGGCCCGAGCTTGATCACGGCGTCCTCGGGGCAGGCGCCCAGGCAGCCGTCGCACTCACAGCAGTTGCCGCAGGACAGGCACCTTTGCGCCTCGTAGACCGCCTCGCGCTCGGCCAGGCCGCCGAGCACCTCGCCGAAGTCCTCGACCCGCCGCTCCGGCGGCGCCTCGGGCTGCTGCCGGCGGGCCGCGTCGCCGAAGTACCAGAGATTTAGTTCTTCGAACGTTACCGGCGGGTGCTTGGCCGCTCGGTCCGGCGCGCCACCGCGGAGCCACGCGTCGATGTTCCTGGCCGCCTTCTTGCCGTGGCCGACGCCGACCGTCACCGTCCGCTCCGCCGGGACCATGTCCCCGCCGGCGAACACGCCGGGGCAGCCGGTCATCATCGTGGGCGACACCCGCACGGTCCCGTCGCGGGCGAACTCCACCCCCGGCACCGAGCGCAGGAACGCGGTGTCGGTGTCCTGGCCCAGCGCGAGGATCACGGTGTCGGCGGCCAGCGTCTCGAACCG
>DASYXX010000335.1:0-13833 GCA_035934395.1 Streptosporangiaceae bacterium | reverse complement strand
TGTGCTCTCGCGCGAGATGGGCACCGCCCTCATCGAGCCGGACGGGCGCCGGGTCCGGCTGACGCCCGAGGGCCGCCGGCTGGCCGAACACGCGGTGACGATCCTGGCTGCTGTCGAGGAGGCGCGCCTTGACCTGGGGCCCGAGGCCGAGCCGGCCGGCGTGCTGCGGATCGCCGGCTTCGCCACCGCGATCCGCGTGTTCCTGCTGCCGGTCATCACCGGGCTGGCCGCCAGTAACCCGCGCGTACGCGTGCTGATCCGCGAGCACGAGCCCGCCGAGGTCCTGGCCCTTCTCGCGGCGGACCAGACCGACCTGGGGCTTACGTACGACTACAACCTCGCTCCCGCCGCCGACGACCCGGCGGTGAGCTCGACGGCGCTGTGGACCGCGCGGTGGGGTCTCGGGGTGCCCGCGGGCGAACCCGCCGGGGACGGCACGACGCTCGAGGTCTTTGCCCGCTTCTGCGGGCACGACTGGATCGGCAACTCACGCAACACCGCGGATGAGGACGTCATCCGGACGCTGGCCTCGATGGCCGCCTTCACCCCCCGCATCACCCACCAGGCCGACAGCCTCGACCTGGTGCAGGACATGATCGCCGCGGGTCTGGGCGTGGGGCTCCTGCCCTATGGCCGCCCGACGGGCCCGCAGGTGCGGCTGATCCCGCTCACCGCGCCGCCGGTCGAGCTGCGGGCCTACGCCCTTGCCCGGCACGGCCGGCTGAGCTGGCCCCCGCTCGCGCTGGTGACCGGTCTCCTCGAGCACGCCAGCCGCAGCGCCCGGCCAGCGCCGTAGCGGGTCAGGGGCGCGCCGATTCCTTCCAGGTGGCCGTGTCGTCGCGGAGCGCGGCGTGGCGCTCGCGGATCTCCGGCTGTGCCGCACCGGTGTAGGTGGCGGCCGGCCGGCGCGGCCACGCGGGCGGCTCCGGGGTCCGGGCCAGCGCCCACGCGGCCTGCCGGGCGGCGCCGAGGGCCACGTATTCCTCCGGCTCGGGCACCAGGACCGGGGAGAAGAACAGGCCCGGGGCCAGCGCGCACACCGCGGCCGATCTGGCCCCGCCGCCGATCAGCAGCACCCGCCGCTCGCGCCGGGGCGGCGGGTCCCTGTCGGCCGCTTCCGGCGCGGCCGCTGCCTGGCCGCCGGCCCCCTGGCCGGCGAGCAGGTCCGCGGCGTCGGCTAGCGAGGCGAGCACGGCCTCGGCCGCGGCCCGGGCCAGGTTCTCCCTGGTTGCGTTACGGGTCGTGAGCCCGCGCAAGACTCCGGTCGCGCCGGGCCGGTCCGGCGTCCGCTCGCCGTCCAGGTACGGCAGCAGGGTGATCCCGCCCGCGCCCGGTTCCGCGGCCAGCGCCAGCGCGGACAGCCCGTCGAGGTCGGTGCCGGCCAGCGAGGCCGCGGCGGACAGGACCAGGCCGGCGTTGACCGTGCACACCAGGGGCAGGAAGCGCCCAGTCGCGTCGGCGAACCCGGCCACGGCGCCGGACGGGTCGGCGGCGGGCACGTGGCTGACCGCGAACGCGGTTCCCGAGGTGCCGATCGACACCGCGAGGTCGCCGGGCCCGAGCGCGAGCCCGAGCGCGGCGCCCATGTTGTCCCCGGTCCCGGCCGACACCGCCGCCCCCCACGCGGTCTGCCCGACCACCTCCGCGGGCCCCGCCACCCTCGGCAGCTCGAGCGGATGCCCGATCGCCGCCTCGGCGAGGTCGGGCCGCCAGTCCCCGGACGCGGTCGAGAAGTAGCCGGTGCCCGACGCGTCGCCCCGGTCGGTCGCCGGGCGCGCCGAGGTACCGGGCCCGCCGCACAGGCGCCAGGTGAGCCAGTCGTGCGGCAGCAGCACGGAAGCCGCGCGCGCCGCGCTGGACGGCTCGTGCCGCGCCAGCCAGCGCAGCTTGGTGACCGTGAACGAGGCGGTCGGCACGCTGCCCACGTGGCTGGCCCACCACTGCGGGCCGCCGAACTCCGCGACCAGCTCGGCCGCGGCCGGAGCCGACCGGAGGTCGTTCCAGAGCAGCGCGGGCCTGACCACCTCGCCGCCGGAGTCAAGCACGATCATGCCGTGCTGCTGTCCCGCCACGCCGACCGCGTCGGCGCGCTCCAGCAGCCCGTCCCCCGCCTGGAGCAGCGCGGCCCACCACGCGGCCGGGTCGGCCTCCGTGCCCGGCGGGTGCGGCGCGCTCCCCCGGCCGATCACGGTGCCGTCATCGGCCCGGCACAGCACAACCTTGCAGGACTGCGTCGACGAGTCCACGCCCACCACCAGATGGCCGCCCGCGCTCCGGTCCTGGACCGTCACTCGTGACCGGCCGTCACGCTAGCCGGGCTTGCGGCCACGGCGCCGTAGCCGCCGATGTGGGGCTCGTCGTACCGGGCCGCCGGATCTGGCCAGCGGTTCTGCGACACGAGGCCGGGCGGCAGCACGTCCAGCCCGTCGAAGAACCGGCTGACCTCCGCACGGCTCCGGAGGGTCATCGGCGTGGCCCGCATCCGCTGGTTCACGCGCCCCGCTACCTCGGCCGCCGCGGGTGCGTCCATGTCACTCGCCGGATGGGACACCACCAGGTAGCTGCCCGGCGGCACGGCATCGACCAGCCGACCGACGATCCGCCACGGGTCGTCAGAGTCCGGGATCAGGTGCAGGACAAGCAGGAGCATGATCGCGACAGGTGCACCGAAGTCCAGCCGCTGCCTGGCGGCCTGCAGGATCGTGTCCGGGTCGCGCAGGTCCGCGTCCAGGTAGCTGACCGTGCCCGCGTGCGCGCTGGTCAGCAGTGCCCGCGCGTGCGCGAGAACGATCGGGTCGTTGTCGACGTACACGATCCGGGAATCGCCGGCCACCCGCTGGGCCACCTCGTGGGTGTTGTCGGCGGCCGGGATTCCGGTACCGATGTCGAGGAACTGCCGGATGCCGGCCTCGCCCGCCAGGTAGCGGACGGCCCGGCCGTGGAACGCGCGGTTCGCGCGTACCGCCCGCCGAACATCAGGATCGATGGCGACAACCTGCTCCGCCGCCTCCCGGTCGGCAGCGAAGTTGTCCTTCCCGCCGAGCAGGTAGTCGTACATCCGGGATGCATGCGGCACCGTGGTGTCGAACGGGGGTGGTGCCACCTCGGGATCCCGCCCACCCGTGGCAAGGACGCTGATCGGCTCGACCATGCGTGCCCCTCCATCCGTTGCGGCTTCTCCTCTCCTGAGGAGTATGCACTGAGTCACCCGGTGGCGGCCTCCCGGATCGGCAAGGCCCCCCTATGCCGAGTATGCCGGCCTCGGAACGTTATGTACGTCTCGCCATCCAGGCCACCAGGTTGGCCCACAGCGGGTCGTAGCCCGGCCAGTCGAGGAATGCCGGCGGGCCCCAGTGCGGGGCGCAGTCCGAGGTGAACACGGCGCTGCGGCCGCCGTGGTACTCGCCGCTCAACCCGGGGCACTTCATCCACCTCGACGAGTGGCCGAGCTCCCCGGTGTACCCCGGCTCGGACGTGCCGCTGACGTCGGGCATGACGCTGCAGCTCGACATCATCCCGGCCACCGGCAGCGCCTACCACACCACGAACATCGAGGACGGGGTCGCGCTCGCCGACGAGGCGGCCCGTGACGACCTGGCCGGCCGCTACCCGGGCCTGTGGCGCCGGGTGACCGCCCGCCGCCAGTTCATGGCCGAGGTGCTCGGGATCAGGCTGCGGCCGGAGGTGCTGCCGCTGTCCGACCTGGCCGGGTACCTTCCCCCGTACTGGCTCGCGCCCCAGCTGGCCATGCGCCGCGCCGGGCCCGCCTGACCAGGCGGGCCCGGCGACGGCACGGAGCGCGGCCATCCAGGCCGGGGCATCGCTACGTGCCGTTCCCCTCCGCGGCGAAGATGACCGTGGCGGCCAGCGTGCAGGCCGCGGTCAGACCGGTCGTCGCAAAAGCGGCACGATACTCAAAAGGTGATTCATCGATTCGTCCCGCTAGGCTAACCACGAGTGCTCGGAGGGCCCTGGGCGCTTCCCGGGAGCAGTCTGTGCGTTCCCGCGGAGATACCTGAGCCGCGCCGACGGCGCCGCGTCCGAGGGAACGTCGACGATGCGGGCGATGGCCGCGGCCTCTCCTCCTCGTTTGCCTATGCCGCCCGAGGCACCCAAACCCCCACCGTAGGCAGGCTGGCCGGCCCGCACGATGAGCTCTGGCGGCCAGCGGCGATCTGCTTCGCGGGATGCCCGGCTGAGCCGGCGGTTACGATGACCTCGTCGCCAACGTGCGGGGAGACACGCGATGCCAGGGGCGCAGGACCGGTGGGACCAGCTCGCCGAGCCGAATGTGCGCAGCCAGGAGCCACTCTCGCAGTTCGATCCCCCGCGGATCGCCGACCGGCCGGAGCGCGGGTCGCTCGCGGATCTGCGGCAGCGGCTCGAGCGGCTGCCGACCGGTCATCCTTCCTCGCCGTACAACGACGACCTCTCGCGCAAGCCGCCGGTCGCTCGCCTCAAGGACCTCGAGCTGCCGCTGCAGGGCAGCGAGCGCGACACGAACGGAACGACGAGGCAGGCCGAGCATGATCCGGGGCAGAGCGCGCCTGCGTTCGAGCCCGGCCCGCCTGCCAGCCACAACGGTTCAGTCGGCGGGAACCACGCCGAAGCCGGGTTCGCCACGGGCAGCCAGAGCGGCACCACCGGCTGGAGCAGCACGACCGACTGGAGTACTAGCACCGACTGGAGCCCCGCGGCCGACGGAAGCAGCGGCCCAGCCGACCCAAGCAGCGGCCCCACCGACCCAAGCAGCGGCTTCACCGACCCAAGCAGTGCCCATGCCGACCCAGGCAGCGACCACGCTGCCGGAAACAGCGGCCCAACGGACCGTATCAGCGCCACCACCGACCTCAGCAGCATCATCGCCAGGCTCCGCACGTCCGACCGGGTCAGTGCCGACGACCCCGTTGACGCCGGCGGGGAGCTCGGCGCTAGCGAGCCGCTCGGCACGGACGACGGGCTCGGCACGGACGACAGGCTCGGCGCCAGCCACCAGCCAGGCACAGCCGACCGCCTTCGCGTACGCGACCGGCCCGGCGCGGACGGTGGAATCGGCGGCGACAATGGGCTCGGCTCCGACGACCGGCCCGGCGCGGACCAGGCCATCGGCGCAGACGACGGGCTCAGCGCCGCTGACGGAGTCGGCCCCCGTGGCCGGAGCAGCGCCGATCACCTGAGCGCGGCGCACGACGCGGCGGGCTCGGCCAGCGGAGCCAGCGCGACCGACTGGACGATCGCGGCGGATGAGGTCGGCGCCGAACACGGGCCTGGCGCCGCGCACTGGAGCAACACCGACGACCTGAGCAACACGGCCGAGTGGAGCCGGAACGCCGACTGGACCAGCGCGCGCGACTGGGACGGCTCGCCGCGTGAGTGGGACGGCTCGTCCGGCGAGTGGGACGGCTCAGCCAGCCACGACAACGCGACCGGGGCGACGTGGCTCGAACCAGCGCCCGTGACGGACCCCGGCCGCCGCGCCGCGGCCGCCATGCGCAACCACCTCGCCGACGAGCCCCGAACGGGCCTGGATGGCTCCTGGGAGTGGAACGGCAGGTACCTGACACCGGACGAGTGCCAGATCGCCGACGAGGCGCTCAACCGGATCCGGACGGCCGAGGGCAGGAACGTGTTCGGCAGCTACGGTCACAGCGGCCTGACGCCCGCGATGCGCCGCCTCGAGGCCCAGCTCGAGCGCGGGCAGCTACTGCCGGACACCGAAAGCTCCGCGCTGACGCCCGCCGACCTTTTCAAGCGGCGGCTTGCTGACCTGATCCAGCGGCATCCGGACAAGCCGGCCGAGGAACTCTCGGACGAAGTGCACGACGGTATCCGCTACGTCTACATCTTCGAGGCCGAGCATTACGCCGACGCCACGTTGCAGGTCCACAGCCGGCTCAAGGGCCAGGGATTCGAACTCGAGGTCAGAAGGAACAGCTGGCGGAATCCCGAGTACAAGGGCATCAACACCCGCTGGCGGGACCCCGCGCACGACATAGTTTTCGAGGTGCAGTTCCACACGCCGCAGAGCTGGGATGCCAGGCAGCGCGCCGACCCCTCGTACCAGAAGATCACGGACGCCGCGACCATGCCCGCCGAGCGGGGACGACTCCGGGCCCTGCAGGCGGAGGCCTCGGCCGCGATCCCCATCCCGCCGAGGTGCACGGCCATCCCCGACTACCGCAAGGAAGGTCTGTAGCACCGTGGCCGACTGGGTGAGGTATTACGTCATCGTGGGGGCCGGCCGAACCGCGCAGACGCCATCGGGGCTGGCCCGGCGCAGGGCCGCCGGTACCGGCCCGGTCGACGAGGCCCTGCGGCGGGACTTTACCTGGGAGCCGGACGCGGCGATCGTCGAGTGGGAGTACGGCGAGGTGGGCGCCGACCTGGTCGAGATCAGCGAGGCCGGGGCGAACCGGCTGATGGCCGAGTTCCGGGTGATCTGGGGCGCGCAAGGCTGACGCCAGCCGGCAGTCCGCCTTGGCTCAGCCGGGCAGCGACGCCCCGTCCTGCGCCGGGTCATCGCCGAGCTGCCTGGGCGGGTCCTTCGTTCCCAGGCCGGCGTTTTCGAAGAACTCGCTGATCAGCGATCGCTGCCGCTGGCGAAGCTCGTCGAAGTGCCTGCTCAGCGCATCTTCACCGATCGCCTCGGCGGTCAGGTAGAGATCCTTGATCTGCTCTATCTTCTCCTGCGTGTGCGCCGCCGACGGCTCGGCGTGCGCGGGCTGGTAGGCATCATCCGAGCCGCCGTCGCGGTCCCGCTGCTGACCAGGCTTCGGAGCGGGCTCCCACACCGAGAACGGCTCCGGCGCCGGGACAGGCTGGGGCTTCGGGGCGGGCTCCCACACCGAGAACGGCTCCGGAGGCTCGGTCGCGCGCGGCTGTGCGCCGCCATGGCCCGCGTCGCGGACGACCGGGATCGGGGACGTGTCGTCGCCCTCTCGCGTTCGGTCGCCTACCGGGATGTCGGTGCCCGCGGCCCCGGGGTATTCCGCCTCCGGGTCCGCAGCGAAGTGCGGCGGTTGCGGCCAGGCCGTCATCTCGCCGGGTTCACCGCGGTCCCAGTCCTGGTCGCGGCCGAGGTTCCAGTCCTGGTTGCGGCGGAGGTTCCAGTCCTGGTTGCGGCGGAGGTTCCAGTCCTGGTCGCGGCCGAGGTTCCAGTCCTGGTCGCGGCGGAGGTTCCAGTCCTGGTCGCCACCGTGATCCCAGTCCCCGTCCGCGCCCTTATCCCAGCCGTCTTCCTCGCCAGGACTCCAGACGTATGCCGGGCCGGGGCTCCATTCCTGGTCCAGGTCCGGGTGCCAGCCGTCATCGGCGTAGCCATCGGCCGCGGGCCGGCTCTCGGCCGCCTCCGGCCAGCGTGGCGGGACCTGTCGCGGAATGACCCCGGCTCCCGCCGTTCGGAGCGGGCCGAGCCATTCCTCGGCCGTATCGCGCCGTCGGCCGGGTCTGCCCCCAGCGCCGACCGCGCTCCGCCGCCGACCGCGGCCGCTGCCATCACCACGGGCGCGATCGCTACGGGCGCGATCGCTACGGGCGCGATCGCTACGGACGCGGCCACTGCGGGCGCGATCGGCGGGCCCGCGATGGGGGCGGCCGACCGCCAGCACCGCGAGCAGGGCCACGCCGATCCCGAGCCCGCAGAATGCCACAAGCTCGCCCGTGCCCGCGATTCCCGTGCCGCCGTGCCCGGACTTCAGCCGCAGGGCCTCACCGACGAGGACCATCAGCAGCCCGGTGATGAGCAGCACCGCGCCAATGATCGTCAGGCCCATGGCCAAACGCATGCGTCCCGAAGCCACTGAGCCTGACCTCACCGCCCAACCATCGCATGCAGGCCACAGCGTCGCAACCGATCCGCGATTGGCGGCGTGCCGGGCGCCGCTGCAACGCGCACTTCCGCGGCGCTTGTTCTGCCGTCGGCGGACCTCGCCGCTGCCGAAGCCGTGTCGTGCGCCGATCACGCCGACGCGCTGGCCAGGTCATGGACCGGGCAATGGCCAGGGGTTACGCTCCAGATGATGCGGACAATCCCGGTCGGCCCCGCTCGATCATTGGCGCGACGGAAGGATTCGGCGAATGCGTGACGTACCGCCGCTGGCCAAGGTCGTGTGCTAATGGTCCGGGCCTTCCTCATCATCGCGTTCCTGGCCGCGTGGTTTCTGCCACTGATCATCGCCGCGCTGTACAAGCTGCCGCATCAGGGCTCGATTGCCGTGCTCTCGCTGCTGCTTGGCTGGACCGGTGTCGCCTGGTTCGCCGCGCTGGTGATCGTGGTCGGCGGGGCGATCCGCGCCACCAGGCCACCGCTGGCCGGCCAGGAGCAGCCGCTCGGTCCGGCGGCGCCCGCCCAGGCCCACTCGCCGCCTCAGGCCCGCGCGCCCGGAACGGTCCCCCTGCGCGCCCAGTCGCCGGAGCGGGCCCAGGCACCCGAGCGGGCCCAGCAACCCCAGCGCTCGCCCTGGCCGGACAGCCCTCGCTGACGCGCCCAGGTTCCGGCCCGGCGGTCTCTTCCTGCGGCGACGCGCTCTCCGCTACCGTTGCGATCATCTGATCCGACGCTTCCGGAACCACCAGGGGGTGTACACCATGGACCGCCAGGTCAAGTACGTTCTGCAGGAATCTGAGATGCCCCGGCAGTGGTACAACGTCATCGCCGACCTGCCGTCGCCGCCGCCGCCCCCGCTCCATCCGGGCACCCGCCAGCCGGTCGGGCCCGATGACCTCGCGCCGCTGTTCCCTGCGGCGCTGATCGCGCAGGAGGTGTCGCCGGAGCGGCACATCGCGATCCCCGACGACGTGCTCGACGTCTACCGGCTGTGGCGGCCGACCCCCTTGTACCGGGCGCGCCGGCTGGAGAAGGATCTCGGCACCCCGGCCCGGATCTACTACAAGTACGAGGGCGGCAGCCCGGCGGGCTCGCACAAGCCGAACACCGCGGTTCCGCAGGCCTACTACAACGCGGCCGAGGGCGTGGCCAAGCTGACCACCGAGACCGGCGCGGGCCAGTGGGGCAGCGCGCTGGCGTTCGCGAGCGCGCTGTTCGGCCTCGACCTCGAGGTGTGGATGGTCCGCGCGTCCTACGACCAGAAGCCGTACCGCAAGCTGCTGATGGAGACCTACGGCGCCACCGTTCACCCGAGCCCGTCCGAGGTCACCTCCGCCGGCCGGGCGGTTCTCGCCAAGCACCCGGACTCCACCGGCAGCCTGGGCATCGCGATCAGCGAGGCCGTAGAGGTCGCCGGCGGCGACCCTTCCACCAGGTACTCGCTCGGCAGCGTGCTCAACCACGTGCTGCTGCACCAGACGATCATCGGCGAGGAGGCGCTCAAGCAGCTGGCGCTCGCGGGAGACACGCCGGACGTGATCGTCGGCTGCACCGGCGGCGGGTCGAACTTCGGCGGCCTGGCGTTCCCGTTCCTGCGGGAGAAGCTCGCCGGGCGGATGAGCCCGGTGATCCGGGCGGTAGAGCCCGCCGCCTGCCCGTCGTTCACCCGCGGCGTCTACGCCTACGACTTCGGCGACACCGCCGGCTTCACGCCGCTGCTCAAGATGCACACGCTCGGGCACGAGTTCATCCCCGACCCGATCCATGCCGGCGGGCTGCGGTACCACGGCATGTCGCCGCTGCTGTCGCACATCTACGAGCTGGGCATGATCGAGGCCGTGGCCAAGCCGCAGTCGGAGTGCTTCGCGGCCGGGCTACGCTTCGCCAGGACCGAGGGCATCGTCCCGGCGCCGGAGCCGACGCACGCGGTGGCCGCGTGCATCGAGGAGGCGCTCCGCTGCACGGAGACCGGCGAGGAGACGGTCCTCCTGACCGCGCTGTGCGGCCACGGCCTGCTCGATCTCGCCGCTTACGGCGACTACGTGGCCAGCGAGCTGAAGGACCTCGAGCTCCCCGAGAGCGTGATCGAGGCGGCCCTGGCCAGCCTGCCCGCCGGCGCCTGACCCCGGGCACGGGGACGCCCGGCGCGATCCCCGCTGCCTTCGCGCGACGGCAATCGGGTGGTTGGCCCGGCGTACCGGCTCCAACCGGCACTACGGGCCGCCCACCCGATTGGGCGGCAGGCTTGTCGGTGGGCCACGGTAGGTTCGGAGCATGACTGTGCGTTCCGATGCCATCGAGACCAGCGAGGTTCTCGCGGAGGACCTGGACCAGTACCGCCGGGAGCTCACCGGCTACTGCTACCGGATGCTCGGCTCCGTGTTCGACGCCGACGACGCCGTGCAAGAGGCGATCGTCCGGGCGTGGCGCGGCATCGACGGCTTCGAGGGCAGGTCAGCCATGCGCTCGTGGCTGTACCGCATCGCCACCAACGTGTGCCTCGACATGCTGCGCGGGCGCCAGCGCCGGGCCAGACCCATGGACATGGGGCCAGCCTGGACGACCGACTCGTTCACCGGCGCAACGCTCCCCGAGCAGGCCTGGGTCCAGCCCGTGCCCGACGCGCGGATCCTGCCCGGCGACGGCGACCCGGCCGAGCTGGCGGCGGAGCGGGAGACCGTCCGCCTCGCGTTTGTCACCGCGCTCCAGTGCCTCCCGGCCCGGCAGCGGGCGGTGCTGATCTTGCGCGAGGTCCTGCGCTGGCAGGCGGCCGAGGTCGCCGAGCTGCTCGGGACCAGCGTGGCATCGGTCAACAGCGCGCTGCAGCGGGCGCGCGCCACGCTGTCGGCCCGCGATGCCGACGCGCCGGTCGCGGACGTGGTGGCCGGGGATCAGCGGGCCCTGCTCGCCCGGTACGTGGACGCGTTCGAGCGTTACGACATCAGCTCACTGGTGACGCTGCTGCACGAAGACGCGGTCATGTCCATGCCGCCGTACAACTTCTGGCTGCGCGGGCCGGACGAGATGAGCCGGTGGTTTCTGGGCCCGGGAGGCGAATGCCGTGGCTCGCGCCTGGTGGCAACCGCGGCCAACGGCTGCGCCGCGTTCGGTTCCTACCGCCGGGATCCGGGCGGCGGGCACTACCCGTGGGCGATCCAGGTCATCGAGGTCTCCGGCGACCGGATCACCGGGCATCACAACTTCGTTGACACCCGGCTGTTCGCCGCCTTCGGCCTGCCCGCCCGCCTGCCGTAGGCGGGGTCCGGCGCTACATCCGGGGCTGTATCTCCCGCTCGCCTGCGGGGCGCCTTTGAGGCGCGGCCTTCCCTCGTCGCTCGTCCCTCGCTCCTCAGTCCAGGCGGCGCCGCGCCCCTCCGGCTCGCTGCGTGCGGCACGTTTCCGGCACCAGGGCCACCTCTTCGGTACGATCCGGTCCAGAACGCGCGGGTCCCGCCCAGTGCTGGCCGGGGAGACGACCCCGGAACCCCGAGGAGGTGTCCGGCATGTCGAGTCCGTCCGAGGGCGGCGAGGGATCCCGGCCGCAGCAGCGGCCCGATCCTGCTCAGCCGGCCGGCACCGACTTGCTGCCGGACATCCGGCACATCGTCGTGCTGATGATGGAGAACCACTCCTACGACAGCTACCTCGGCATGCTCGAGGGCCGCGGCGACGGGTTAGCTCTGGGCCCTGATGGCCTGTCCACGGCGGTCAACCTCCGGCAAGACGGCGCGGCGGTTCCGCTGCGGCACGCCCCCGGGCCGGTCCAGGAGCCGCGCTCCCCCGCCCAGAGCTGGAACGCGTGCCATATCCAGTGGAACGACGGCCGCTGCGACGGGTTCGTGCGCAGCGTCGAGATCACCCGCCCGAAGGCCGATGCCACCGCGCCCATGAGGTACTGGACCGGGGCCGACCTGCCGTTCTACAACGGTCTGGCCAGGACCTTCCCGGTCGCCGACCGGTGGTTCGGCTCGTGCCTGGGCCCGACGTTCCCGAACCGCCGCTTCCTGATCGCGGGCACCGCGCACGGGCTGATCGACGACGTGCCGTTCGGCCTGGTCGACTACCCTCCGGCCGGCACCATCTTCGACCTGCTGGGCCGGCACGGGATCTCCTGGGCCAACTATCACAACGTCGCGCCGGCCAAGGTCGTTCTCTCGCGCCTGCTGGGCCGGCCGGGGCTCATCGCGCTGCGGCGGCTGGCGTCGGTCGCGCGGTGGCTCCCGCCCGTCGTGGAGGCGGTCCGCGGCAACAAGTCGTTCACCGCGGACCTCTACCCGCTCGGGCTGCGGGACAGCCGCAAGCACCTGAGGACCACCCAGCAGTTCTTCGCCGACGCCGACCGCGGAGCGCTCCCGGCGTTCAGCATCGTCGATCCCGACTTCGCCAGCTACTCCGAGGAGAACCCGCAGGACATCCGCAGGGGCGAGAGCTTCGCGGCCGAGGTGATCAACCGCGTCATGCACGGCCCCGGCTGGCCGCACACGCTGCTCATCTGGCTGTACGACGAGCACGGCGGCTACTACGACCACGTGCCGCCGCCCCCTGCGCCGCCGCCCGACGACGTCGAGGGCCGCAGCATCCTGAATCTGCCGGGCTGGCTGCGGGCCTGCCTGCGGCCGCTGTTCGGTACCTACATCGCCGGGGTCGAGGCCGAGGATGCCGGCCCGCGGGGCTACGACCGTTACGGCTTCCGGGTGCCGGCCGTGATCGTGTCCCCCTACGCACGGCCCGGCTATGTGTGCAGCGAGACCCTCGACCACACCTCCGTGCTCAAACTGGTCGAGCAGAAGTGGAACCTGCCGCCGCTGACCCGGCGGGACGCGGCGGCGGCCTCGCCGCTCGGCGCCCTGGACCTGGAGAGCCCGCCGGCGTTCCTGAACCCGCCCTCGCTGCCGGCCCCCAGCCTGGCCTGGGGCTCCTGGTAGGTAGCAGGCGCTCGGCCCGCCTGCGCGACCCGGTGGCAAGGCGTCTGGGCTAGGCAACTTTTCTGTGCCGTACAACCATAGATGGACGTTCATCTCGGGGCCGCTCCGCGTGTGCGCGGTTTTCGACGCCTCCGGGAGTATCAGCTACACATTGTGGAGGATCCAAGCCAGGAACGCCGTCTTCTACTCATGGGAGAACCAGAGTCTGAACGCCCCTAAGCTGACGCTCAGGACCTATGCTTACGTTAGCCGCCGCTGTTCCAGCGCAAAGAATCTGACGGGGGTATCTATCTCACAGAGCTGGACCGGATACTCGTGCAGCTTCAACCCGTCTCTTAGCGTGTCTTTTCCATGGGCCATTTCGTTTAGCGCATGGCCGTCTTGTGGTGACCGAAATCAAGCCACCTATGAAACGCACTATGGACGCGGTTCAAGCTACACGCAGAACAATACCGCCTCGAAGACACAATACCGCCTCGAAGACCCGGTTCGCCGACTTCGGTTCGGGGGGCTTGTCAGTTTATCCATGTTACGGCGTATTCGTAAGCGGAACGCTATACGAGGGAAACACGTCGGATTCGTATGGCGCGGGGAGTCCAAGCGACCACGGGCAATCGGTGTGCTTGAGCAAGACCTAGCTTAGCTAGTTGACACTAGTTCGACCTGCCCGATCCCCCTAAACGCCGCGGTGCCGCATCCGATGGCACCGATGAGCTGACCCGGACTTGCTCATCGGGCTGCCCTGGGGTCGCCGCGTCCCGGGCGCCCCGCTGACGCCTGCCCGCCCCGGCCGTGCTCTGTCGCTACGAGGCCAGTTCTTGAACGTGTTCAAAATCACACCACGCGCCTATGGACCCGGCCATCACGCCGGAGCAAACTTGAACGTGTTCAAGAAGGCTCCGTAGCCCTCGGGAGGGGTCATGAGCGTCGTCCTCACCTACGTCATCTACCTGCTGATCAGCATCGGGCTCACGGTCGGCGTCGGCTGGTCCCTGGCCCGCAGCGGCCGGGCCTTCCTGCTCGACGTGTTCGACGGGAACGACGGCCTCGCCGAGGCGGTCAACCGGCTGCTCGTGGTCGGCT
>DASYXX010000328.1:0-2551 GCA_035934395.1 Streptosporangiaceae bacterium | reverse complement strand
GGCGACGGCTCCCGGCTGGACGGCCGGTCCGGCAAGCTGGCCCGGCTGGAGGAGATCTGCGACGAGATCATCGCCGAGGGCGACAAGGCGCTGTGCTTCACCCAGTACGCGGAGTTCGGCGCGATGCTGCAGCCCTACCTGGCCGGGCGGCTCGGCTGCCCCGTGCACTACCTGCACGGCGGCACGCCGAAGAAGCAGCGTGACGCGCTCGTAGCCCGGTTCCAGGACGCGGCGGAACCGTCGCTGTTCCTGCTGTCCCTCAAGGCCGGCGGGACCGGGCTGAATCTCACCGCGGCCAGTCACGTGATCCACGTCGACCGCTGGTGGAACCCCGCGGTGGAGGACCAGGCCACCGACCGGGCGTTCCGGATCGGCCAGCGCAAGGACGTTCAGGTACGCAAGTTCGTCTGCGTCGGCACGCTGGAGGAGCGGATCGACTCCATGATCGAGGAGAAGAAGGCGCTGGCCGAGCGGATCGTCGGGACCGGCGAGGGCTGGCTCACCGAACTGTCAACGGCTGACCTGCGCGACGTCATCGCGCTCTCGCCAGAGGCGGTGTCCGAGTGAACTGGTATGAGTACGGGCCGTCGCGTCCGCTGCGGGTGGAGGGCGGCATCCGGGCCCGCAGCAAGCGCGGCTCGATCGGCGAGCAGTGGTGGTCGCGCCGGTTCATCGACGTGCTGGAGTCGCTCGGCATGAGCGGCAGGCTGGCGCGGGGCCGCAACTACGCCCGGGCCGGCCAGGTGCTCGGCTTCGAGATCTCGTGCGGTTACGTGACCGCCCAGGTGCAGGGGTCCCGGCCCAGGCCCTACCGGGTGCGGATCCAGGTCACGCCGCTCACCACGCCGCAGTGGCGGCGGGTGGAGCAGGCGCTCGCCGGGCAGGCCCTGTTCCGGGCCAAGCTCCTGGCCGGCGAGATGCCGCGGGAGATAGAGCAGGTGTTCGTCGACTGCGGCACCCCGCTGTTCCCGCGCCGGGCCGGTGACATGGAGATGTCCTGCTCCTGCCCGGACTGGGGGGTGCCGTGCAAGCACCTGGCCGCGGTCTGCTACGTGCTCGCCGAGGCCTTCGACCTCGACCCGTTCGGCATCCTGGCCTGGCGCGGGCGCGCCCGCGAGGACCTGCTCGCGTCGCTGCGGCGGCTGACCGCGGGGGAGGCAGGGGCGCGGCAACCCGCCGCGGGCCCTGTCATCGACGTCGCCGACCGGCCGCTGGCCGAGTGCCTGGCGGACTTCTGGTCACCGGGCATGAGCCCGGCCCGGCTGCGGGCCCTGCCACCCGCCCCGGCGACCGCGCCCGACCTGCTGCTCCGCACGTTCGAACCGCCGCCGGTCCTGGTGCGCGGCCGGGACCTGCGCACCCTGCTCACCCCCGCCTACCAGCGGCTCGCCGAGGCTCCTGAGTAGTAGGGCCGCCGGCCGGCGCCTGGCCGGTGACGGCCACGGCAGTTCCGAGCAGCTCACGGTCATCCGCGCCGTGGCCGTCCGCTAGCAGGCGTCGCCGTCGGCGGGTTACGCCGCTTGTCGTGCGCAAAGATGACCCCGGGCTTGCCGTCGCCGGGGCTGCGGCGCTCCAGCCCGAAGAGCGTGGTCGCCTCGATCAGGTCGCTGAGCTTGGCGTAGCCGTAGTTGCGAGAGTCGAAGTCTGGGCGCTGGTTGGTGAGGATCTGGCCCACGGAGGCCAGCGGGGCCCAGCCGTCATCGTCGGAGGCCGCCTCCACGGCGTTCCGCAGCAGGCTCACCAGCGCGGTGTCCCCCTTGAGCTGGGCGGCGGAGGCGCGCGGCGCTGGCTGGACCAGCTCGTCGGCGCGGGTGGCGGCGCTCTCGGCGTAGGTGAGGTTCTCGATGTAGATGAACTTGTCGCATGCCGCGACGAACGGCTTCGGCGTTTTCCGCTCCCCGAATCCGTACACGGTCAGGCCAGACTCGCGGATGCGCGCGGCCAGGCGGGTGAAGTCACTGTCGCTGGAGACGATGCAGAACCCGTCGAAGCGCCCCGAGTACAGCAGGTCCATCGCGTCGATGACCATCGCCGCGTCAGTGGCGTTCTTGCCCCTGGTGTAGGCGAACTGCTGGATCGGCTGGATCGACTGGGCAAGCAGCTGATCCTTCCAGCCCTTCAGGCTCGAGCCGGTCCAGTCGCCGTAGGCGCGCTTGACGTGCGCGGTCCCGTACTTTGCCACCTCCGCCAGCAGCCCCTCGATGATCGAGGGCTGCGCGTTGTCGGCGTCGATGAGCACCGCGAGCCTGGCGGCGTTCTCGTTGGCCATAACTGTGCTGCTTCCCGGGAGCTTGGGATCCTGTCTGACGGGCGGGGGAGTGAACGGCCTAGGCTCCGCCGACCGGAAGAACGCCTCCAGCATGCCACCCGGGCCCGGTCTGGTGTGATGGCCGGCAGGCATTGGGGTCGATGGGCCACCGACCACCCTCTATGCAATGCCAGGAACTTAAGGGGGCTGTTTTGTCACGGCTTCGGCTTGTTTTGACTGGTCAGGCGCGGCGTGAGCGGGCGTGCCGGGCGGGGTGATGGTGACGGTGTGCCCGGCGTGCTG
>DASYXX010000306.1:0-5342 GCA_035934395.1 Streptosporangiaceae bacterium | reverse complement strand
GACGCCCGTGAGGTGATCGATCACCTCGCGCGGTACCTGGCCGTGCGCCGGCGACCCTAGAGCGCCGGGTGCTCGGGAAGCCGCAGGCCGACGGCCCGCGCGACCCGCACCGCCTCGGGCCTGCTGCGCACGTCCAGCTTGCTGAGGATGCTGCGGGTGTGGGTGCGGACCGTGTCGGCGGAGATCAGCAGCTCCCCGGCGATCTCCGTGGCCCGCTTGCCCGCGGCCATGCTGGCCAGGACGTCGCGTTCCCTCGGGCTCAGCACCCCGAGCGGATCGCTGTCCTCTCTGGCCTTGCGGACGTCGTCGCGCAGCTCGCGCAGTATCTCGCCGAGCATCTCCGGGGGGAACCAGGAATCGCCCTGGCAGACCCCGCGGACCACGGCCTCCAGCTCGTCCGCGCCCTGTTCTCCCGCCCGCTCTCCCCTGGACAGCCACGCGGCCGCCCCGGCCCGTGCCGCGTCGACGGCGTGAGCGACGTCGTGATCGCCGCTCACCACGACCACGCGAGCGGCCGGCCACGCCGCCAGGAGCCGCTGCACGACCTCGCCGACCAGGACGCCGAGCGGCTCCACCTCGATCACGATCACGTCAGGTCGCAGCCAGCGGACGACCTCGGGCAGCTTGGGATCATCTCTGGTGCAGCACCCCGCCACCCAGAGGTCGCGAGCGGCGGACAGCCGGGAGGCAAACGCCTGGGTGACCATCCTGAAGTCGTCCACGAGGAGCAGCCGCCGCGTGTCCGCGAGCCAGCTCTGCACGGGCAGGCTCGCCTCGTCCTCATACAGGTGAATGAGGATTCCGCGCACTGATTCGAGGAAGGCGTCGCCGTGGTGGGCCGGCCGCGGCGCGCCCTCCGCGGGACGCGGCCGGCGTGCCGGATCCCGGTACCGCCCGAGCGGCGTAGCCGCCAAACCGGGGTGGGTGAGCCCGGCGTGGCCGTTCCGCCGGACCCCGCCGCCCCCCTGGGTGAGATGCGGTTGCGCGCGGACCGGTGTCATGTGCGCCCCGGCCGGCTCTCCCCGCGCCAGGTCTGGCATGGCCTGGGCCGGTTCCGGCTCCGCCCGCGCCCGCGTGGGCTCCGCCTGCGCCCGCGCCGGTTCCGCCTGCGCCCGGGCGGGTTCCGCCTGCGCCCGGGCCGGCTCCACTCGAGCCGCGGCCGGCAGCGCCCGCGCTTGAGCCAGTTCGGCCTGCGCTTGAGCCGCTTCCGCTTTCGCCAGGGCGGCCTCTGTTTCCGCCTCGGCCATCTCGGCCTTCATGTATCGGTAGTAGCCACGGGCGATGAGGCTAACCGCCACGATCGCGAACAGGAGCACGCCGAGAATTATTAGCATTTTGTAGCTCTTTGCGGGCTTGAGGCTGTAATCGGAGGTGGTTACCGTGCCGACGCCGTTAGTGGTCAGGCCGAAACTAAGCGCGGTCGTGCCCCGCGGTACCGCGGGGGTCGTCCAGGAAGCCTGTTGCCAGGAGGTGGCGGCCGGGAAGAACGAGCTCGTGGTCCAGTAGGACCAGCCGCCGAGCGCCGTGCGGCGGTACACATCGATCTGGGCTGGGCGACTCGATTCGTACCACACGCCGGCCGTGTACGCGCGGCCAGGCGAAACCGGCGGCGCGCAGAGACCTAGGTCCATGGCCTGGACCAGCTTGGCATTGCCGGCTCCGGCCCTTGTCACGCGGACCGTCTCGGCCGCGGATCCGTGCGGCCCGCCGCCGGGCCGGTAGGAGAAGCTGGCGGCGCTCCCCCCGTAGGCCGCCGGCTGGAAGCATGCGGGGATCCCGCCGCTGGCCCGGGCGAGGTCGGCGTTGGCCACGCCGGGCGCCGGCCGAGCGGGCGGGGCGGGACCGGCCACCGCGGGCCGGACCGGGCCGCCGATCACCTGCCGCATCGTTTCGACGGCGACGTTATGGTCATGCAGCCACGTGAGCACCGCGCCGAGTATGGCCGACGTGGTTCCGAGGTTGCAGTTCGTCGCGCAGATGTCGTGGATCGTGAAGACGATCCACCCGCCGCCGTGCCGCTGCGCATCGGTCACGATGGACTCGAAGGTGCCGGGGGTCCACGTGGTGTTCACGGAGTTCACCTCGACGGGAGTTCGCACGTTGTACGGGTCTCTCGGCGGAATGGTCTCGGCCAGCGCGCACCTCTGGCAGAGGCCGGCGCCGCTCAGCGTTCCCGCGCCAAGCCCCGCGTTGTAACCGCAGGCGCGCGTCAGCGCCTCGACGGCCGGGCTCACCAGCGCATACGGGTAGGCGAAGTCGGTGACGCGGAAGCCAAGCCGGAAGAGATTCAGCCGGTCGTCGCAGATCTCGCGCTCGGCCTCGGCCGCCGGCATCGTCGTCAGCTGCTGGTGCGTGACGCTGAGGCCGCCGATCTCGTTGCCGTCGGCGGCTATCTCCCGGACGTCGGCGATCGTCAGGTACGGCGACGACTTCTGGCACTGCGCCTGGCTCAGCGTGCACATGAGACCCGAGGGGACGAAATAGGTGGCATGCATCCCGTAGATACGGAACATCTGCAGCGCCGGCATCTGGTCAGCCAGGCCGCCGCCCCAGGCAAATGTCACGACCACCCTCGGGGCGGAGGCCAGGAGCCCGGTCTGCCCGGGGGCCGCCAGGGCCAGGCCCGCGGGCAGCCAGGCGATGGGGGCCACGACCGCCGCCACCGCCACGGTGGCAAGCCGGATGAGACTCCGCCTAGCCCGAGGCATGGCGGCCCTCCGCTTCTGCGTACGCGACCGGTCCCGGCGCATACGCCGGGTCGGGGGCACTGGGGAGGTCCGCCACCAGCGCCGGGACCTGGCGGTGCTGGCCGGACCGCACGCGGCGCCGGGCCGGGCTCTTCCAGACTCCGTCCGATTTGGCCAGCCAGGCCAGGGGGATCACCCAGAGCCCGATGGCCGCGTCCAGCACCCGCAGGAACGGGAAGAAAACAGCGGCCCACAGCAGCCGGGGACGGCGCTCGGTGATCGCGACGACGCACGTCATCGCCAGGTCAGGAACCACCACGCCGTAGAAGACCCGGCGCAGCGTCATGTGGGCCGACAGCAGCGCGTACACCCGGCCGTAGCCCGGCCAGGTCACGGCGGTGCTCACCAGGTCCGGCACGAGGAGGACCAGCACGAGCAGCGGGAGCGTGACGAACAGCAGGGACGAGGTAATCAGCTCCGTCAGCGACAGCGCGAGCATGGCGGTGAACAGGTTGAGCCGGGGCGGGTGACGGCGAACCGTCTGCCACAGGCCGAGTGCCCATCGCTTCGTCTGTCGGATGTAGTCATGGAAGTTGTCGGGATCCTGCGTGACCGCGACGGCCCCCAGCGTGAAGCCGACCTTGCCCAGGCCGTTCTGATAGACCTCGAACGTCATGTTGAAGTCCTCGATCACCAGGCCTGGCGGGTTGATGTCCATGGCCGGAAGCACGGCCGTGCGGTAGAGGCTGGCGAAGCCCGGCACGATCAGCGTCGCGTTCAGGTACCGCGACGTCTGGCCGAACTTCAGCACGCGCTGGCCCATCGCGTAGATCCGCGTCCGGTGGCCGGTCAGGAGGTTTCCCACGGGCGAGAGCATCCGGTGGGTGTCGGTCCGGACGCAGCCCGCGACCGCGACCACTTCCGGGGAGTCGAACAGCGGCAGCGCCGCCTCGAAGTAGCCGGGCTGGACCCGGGTGTCGGCGTCGAGAAGCATGACCACCGGGAATCGCTCGACCAGATGGAAGCGCTCGATCGCGTAGCGCAGCGCGCCCGCCTTGCCGATGTTCTGCCGCGTGGGGATCGCCTTGACCCCGCAGCGCTGCGCGATCTCGAGGGTGTCGTCGGTCGATCCATCGGACACGACATGAACGTTCTCGGGCGGGACCAGTCGCGTGATCGCGTGAATGCTGTCCGCGATCACGGCGGCCTCGTTGTGCGCCGGGATGAGGACGGCGACGTCGGCCACGGTCAGCTGGCCAGGGTGCGCGCGCCGTCGCGACGCAAACCGGAGGGTCATCTGGTCGACGAGCCGGCTCAGCCCGACCGTGCCCCAGACCAGGAAGTTTGCGCCGAAGATCAGCAGGGCCAGCGCCCACCAGGGGATCACGATACCCCCGAGGCGGAGTGCGATCCGGCGGGCAGGACCCGGCGGAGCACGGACCAGGTGCCGGGATCCGGGTCGCTGTACATCCACAGATAGACGCCGCCGATGCCCTGGGCGGCGTCAAGTTTCGCCTGGGTGCTCCCGGCGTTCTCGAACCAGACGGTGTGCCGCCGATGCGAGGCGTCGGTGTACGTGAACCACGGCGACTGGCTGGAACCGTCGTAGTGTGGCGGCGCGTGGTACTGCCTGGACAGCTGGACCGCCTGCTGCCAGCTGATCCCGGTGCCGAAGCCGCGGGACCAGTCGTAGCCGTACTCGGGTATCCCGAGAACGATCTTCGACGCGGGTATCTGCGTCTTCGCATAACTGATCACGTCGCGGATCCAGCCGATCGGGGCCACCGGGCCGGGGGGAGACGTGTCCCAGTGGTAGTCGTAACCCATCAGCCGCACCTGGTCGGCGACCCCGCCGATGGCCGCGTAGTCCTGCGCGACGTTGCGCGGCGCGTATCCCGCGTCGGAGGCCTTGGCGAACAGCGCCACGGAGAGGATCTTGCCCTTGGCGTGCAGCGCCGCGGCGAGACGCGTGACGAAGGCGGTGAACGCCTGCCGGTCGCCCGCCTGCAGGTTCTCGTAGTCCAGGTCGATCCCGGCGTAGTGGTTCGAGTCGACCAGCGCGACGACGCCGGCCACCAGCCGCCTCGCCAGGGCCGGGTGGTGCAGCACGCTCGCGACCGCGGGGTAGACCCAGTTGCCCTGCGCGTCGACATTGGCCAGCGTCGGCACGACGGGCAGCCCGCTGGCGCGCAGGCGGCTCAGGTCCGCCTCGAGCGAGGCCGCGTTGATCCCGGAGTCCAGGATGATCTGGCCGTTGCCGCCGAGCCCGTACATCCACGGGGAGACCTCGTTGATGTCATCCCGGTTGGCCAGCACCGACTCGGTATCCGGGCCGATGCTCCAGTACGGCAGCGACGCCACCACGATCCTCGTGGTCTTCGGCGCGGCGGACCCGCCCCGATTCACGATCACCAGCACCGCGATCACGAGGATCGCCGCGAGGATGCGGGCCAGCCACCAGCCGCCGCTGAGCCTCTCGCGCCCGGGCCGCCTGCGCATCCGGATCTCCGGGGCCGCGAGGTCAAGCCCGTTGCCTGCTGAGTCCTGGTGCATTGCGGGATCCTGATGACGTTATGGAAAGGAAATTCTGTATTTAACGTTTTCCGCCGTGGCCGCGGCTAGGACCGCTGATCTTCGATGACCGCCTCGATGATG
>DASYXX010000299.1:0-8835 GCA_035934395.1 Streptosporangiaceae bacterium | reverse complement strand
GGCGGCGTCGGCGGTTCGTCTCCCGGCAGGAGTTCGTCGCCCTGTCGCGCAACGCGCCTGCGGTTGACCTGGAGGCGCTCAGGGCTGATCAAAAGGCTGCGCCCGACAACCAAGATGGCCGCCCTTAGGACCGGTGAGCATCTCAGGCAAGGCATGCTCGATACCAAATCTTGATCTTGTAGTGCCCGATGGGCCCCGCAAATCATCAGGACGCCGGTTTGATCATGGAGAGCAAGCCCGATTCCATGATCCCGGACCCAAACCACCACATGTAAGCGCTCCAAAGCAACGTGAGCGTGCGGGGCGTCGCGCGCACAGCCCTTATGCCCGTTAGGCCCTATTTGCGCGCTGCCGGGTTCCCGGCGGATTGTGGTCGATGGCCCATCGACCACGCTCTATGGGGGTCGATGGGCCATCGACCACATGGCCAGTCCGCGCAGGAAACGGCGAAAACCGCATAACGGGCGGCGGCCGGACCTGATGGCGGCACCCGGGCCACGACTGGCGTATCGAAGCACATGCGAGGCCTGCACAGCTGGCGCCAGACCGAGGCCACCGACAGACTACGAGCATGATCATGGCGCCTGCAGCGTACAGGACGCTGCGGAGGGTGGCGTTAGCGGTCGCGGAACTCGGGCTTGCGCTTTTCTGTGAAGGCCCGGGGGCCCTCCTTCGCGTCCTCGCTCGTGAAGACCGCCATGCCGATGCCGGCCTCCAGCGTGAACGCGTCGTTCTCGGCCATGCCCTCGGTCTCGCGGATCGTGCGCAGGATCGCCCGGACGGCGAGGGGTCCGTTCGCCGCGATCATGTCGGCGATCTCCAGGGCCTTGGCCAGCGCCAGGCCATCCGGCACGACGTGGCCGATCAGCCCGATCTCGCGGGCCTCGGCGGCGGTGATGTGCCGCCCGGTCAGCAGCAGGTCGGCGGCGACCGTGTACGGGATCTGCCGGACCAGTCGCACCGCCGAGCCGCCCAGCGGGAACAGCCCCCAGCGCGCCTCCGAGATGCCGAACCGGGCGCTCTCGCCCGCCACCCGGATGTCGGCGGCCTGGAGGATCTCGGTGCCGCCCGCGATCGCCGGGCCCTCCACGGCCGCGATCAGCGGCTTGGTCAGCCGCCGCCCCTTGAGCAGCGACTCGATCACCGACATGTCCTGCTGGCCTGCCCGGAACCCGTCGCCGGGGTGCGAGCGGGTCATGGCCTTCAGGTCCGCGCCCGAACTGAACGCGCCGCCCGCCCCGGTCAGGACGGCGACCCGGATGCCGGGGTCGCTGTCCACCTGGTCCCAGGCCTGGCGCATCAGGGCCAGCATCGGCCCGCTCAGCGCGTTGCGCGCCTCGGGCCGGTTCATGGTCACGATCAGCACGTGGCCCCGCCGCTCGATCAGGGCGTGGGGCTGTCCCGCATCGGTCGCGGCCGCGGGCATCTGAAGTGGGGAGCTTGCTCCGCGGGGGGTTGAAGGGGGGTCGTCCCCCCTAGGGCAAGCGCAAGTCATGGCCGGGATTTCTCCTCACGGAAGCCTGGCATAGGGTTGCCCGAAACGATAACACGTTCTAGTTTCATTCCCATGGCCCTGAACCTTGCCGACCTCTTCGAGCACGCGGCCGACGCCTTCCCCGACCGCATCGCGGTGATCTGCGGCGACAGGCAGGTCACGTACCGGGAGCTTGACGAGCGCTCCAACCGGCTGGCGCACCACCTGGCCGGGCTCGGAGTGGGGCCGGGTGACCACGTCGGGCTGTACGCGCGCAACTCGATTCCCGCGCTCGAGACGCTGCTCGCGTCGTGCAAGCTCCGCGGCGGCACCGCGAACATCAACTACCGGTACACCGAGGGCGAGCTTCGCTACATGTTCTCGGACTCGGACCTGCTCGCGCTGGTCCATGACCGGGAGTTCACGCCGCAAGTCGCCGCGGTGGCCAAGGAGGCCGCAGGCCTGCGCGGGACCCTGGTGATCGACGATGGCAGCGACGCCGGCCTGGGCGACGGCGCCGATTACGAGGCCGCGCTGGCCTTGGCATCGCCCGAGCGCGACTTCCCGCCGCGCAGCCCCGACGATGTCTACCTGCTGTACACGGGGGGGACGACCGGCTACCCGAAGGGCGTCATGTGGCGTCACGAGGACATCTGGCGCACGCTCTGCGGGGGCATCGACTTCACCACCGGGGTCGCGCTCGCGGACGAGTGGGAGCAGTCGCGCCGCGGCCTGGAGGCGGACGCGCTGGTCAGGCTCTGCGCGCCGCCGCTGATCCACGGGCAGGCGCAGGTCGCGTCCCTGATGGCGCTGTTCGCCGGGGACACGATCGTGCTGATGTCCCGCTTCGACCCGCACGAGATCTGGCGCGCGGTCGAGCGTTACAAGATCAACCTTATGGCGGTCGTCGGCGACGCGATGGCCCGGCCGCTCATCGACGCCTACCAGGCGGGCGGTTATGACGCCTCCTCTGTGATCGCCTTCTCGTCCACTGCGGCGCTGTTCTCCCCGGTGGTCAAGGAGGCGTGCGCCAAGGCGCTGCCGAACGCGGTCATAACCGAGGCGATCGGGTCGTCGGAGACCGGGTTCGCCGGCCTGACCTTCGTCACCCCCGGCGCGGAGCAGCGCGGCGGCCCGACCGTCACCCCGGGCCCGGACGTGATCGTGCTGGACGACGAGGGCCGCCCGGCCGGACCCGGGCAGGTGGGCAGGCTGGGCCGGGGAGGCCACGTCCCGCTCGGCTACTACAACGACCCGGTCAAGACCGCGGCGCTGTTCGCCGAGGTGGACGGGAAGCGGTACACGGTGCCCGGGGACCTGGCCCGGGTGGAGGCCGACGGCACCATCACCCTGCTGGGCCGGGGCAACACCTGCGTCAACACCGGCGGCGAGAAGGTCTTCCCCGAGGAGGTGGAGGGCGCGCTGAAGTCGCACGACGACGTGTTCGACGCGCTGGTCATCGGCGTGCCTGACGCCCGCCTGGGGCAGCGGGTCGGGGCCCTGGTCCAGCCGCGCGACGGCCGGGACGTCGACCTGGCCGCGCTGGAGGCGCACGTTCGCCGCCTGGTGGCCGGGTACAAGGTGCCGCGCAGCGTCTGGCTGGTCGACGCCATCACCCGCTCGCCCAGCGGCAAGCCCGACTACGGCTGGGCCCGGCGGTACGCCGAGGACCGCCCCGCCAGCGCCGAGCACGAGACAGGCGGCGACCATCAGGCCCGCGCCCAGTCCCCGGCCGACGCCGCGACAGGCACGGCGGAGTAGGACGGACCGTGCGGACCTCCCTGTGCCAGCTGCTGGACATCGAGCACCCGATCGTCGGGTTCACCCCGTCCGAGCACGTCGCGGCCGCGATAAGCCGCGCCGGCGGGCTGGGCGTACTGGGGTGCGTGCGCTTCAACGACCCCGCTGACCTCGACGCCGTTCTGGGCTGGATGGACGCGAACACCGACGGCCGGCCGTACGGCGTCGACGTCGTGATGCCCGCCAAGGTACCCACCGAGGGCGCGGCGAGCGACCTGGGCGCGATGATTCCCGCCGGGCATAAGGACTTCGTGCAGCAGACGCTGACCAGGCTCGGCGTCCCGCCGCTGGCCGACGACGCGCCCGCCGGCGACGGCGTGCTCGGCTGGCTGCACTCGGTGGCCCGGCGGCACGTCGAGGTGGCCCTGGCCCATCCCGCGCGGCTGATCGCCAACGCGCTCGGCTCGCCGCCGCCCGACGTGATCTCGCGCGCCCACGAGCGGGGCATGCTGGTCGCGGCGCTGGCCGGGAAGGCGGAGCACGCCCGCGCGCACGTGGCCAGCGGCGTGGACATCGTCGTGGCCCAGGGCTACGAGGCCGGCGGCCACACCGGCGAGATCGCGAGCATGGTGCTGGTGCCGGAGATCGCCGACGCGGTCGGCGCGGAGGTGCCGGTGCTCGCGGCCGGGGGGATCGGGTGCGGCCGCCAGGTCGCCGCGGCTCTCGCGCTCGGCGCGGTCGGCGTATGGATGGGCTCGGCCTGGCTCACCACCGAGGAGTACGCGCTCGGCTCCGCGGTGCCCGCGCTGCGCGACGCGCTGCTGGCGGCCACGTCATCGGACACCGTCCGCTCGCGCATCTACAGCGGCAAGCCCGCCCGGCTGCTCAAGAACCGCTGGACGCAGGCCTGGGCCGAGCCGGGCGCCCCCGACCCGCTCCCGATGCCGCTGCAGAACCTGCTGGTCAGCGAGGCGCACCAGCGGCTGATGCGCTCCGGGCGGCCGGACGTGCTCCCGATGCCGGTGGGGCAGATCGTCGGCCGGATGAACGAGGTCCGCCCGGTCGCCGACGTGATCGCCGCGCTGGTGGCCGAGGCCGACGAGGTCCTGAGCCGGCTCGGCGGGCTGCGCTAGTCTGCCTGGGATTAGCCTGACAACTTCCCGTACATACGCTGACGGATTCGCCGCGGTGCCGGCCATGAACGTGCATGACCCCACCAGAGCCGATAATCACGTGATGCGCGACCGTGGAGGCAGAGAACGGAGGTTTGAGGCGGTCTACATCGCCCACTACCAGGCAATCGCCGGATACGTGTTACGACGCGTCGCCGCGGACGAGGCCGACGATGTGATCGCCCAGGTCTTCACGGTGGCGTGGCGCCGTCTCGACGAGCTTCCGGCCCCGCCGGGGGACCGGCCGTGGTTGTTCGGCGTGGCTCGTAACTGCGTCGCGGACCAGCGGCGCTCAGAGCGCCGCCGGTTCCATCTGCGTGCCCGCCTGTCCCAGGACGTCGTGACCAGCGGCTCGCACGCCTCGTCCCTCGACATCTTCGGCGACCAGGTCTGCGCCGCGATCGGCGCGCTGCGGCCCGCCGACCGCGAAGCGCTCCGGCTCGTCTTGTGGGACGACCTCACCCACGCTGAGGCCGCCGCCGTCCTGGGCTGCAGCCCGAATGCGTTCGAGCTTAGGTACCGGCGCGCCCGCAGCGCCGTCCGCGAGGCGGTCATCGGGATGAGCCCGGCCGCCCGGATCGACCTGGAACCACCCTTCCGCGCCTCGCACAAGAAATCGGGGACCGCTCCGTCATGAACATCGAAGACCTGATCCGGGCGGCCAACCCCGTCCGGCCCAGCGATGTGGCTGCGGGTGACGCGCCGCACGCGAAGCGCATGCTCGAACGGATTCGGGCGCACCACGCCGTCGGCGACGCGCATCACCGCCGATCCTCCTCCCGGCGCACGAAAAGGACATCGATAACGGTCGGCCTGATCGTGGCAGCGGCGGGCGCGGCGGCCGTCGCGCTTGTCGTGGCCGTTCCCGGCGCCGTTCAGCGCCCGTCTCACGGTCGGCTGCCCAGGCCGGGAGCACGCGCAGGAACGGCTCAGCTCCCGACAGCCCGCCAGGTCCTGCTGACCGCGGCGGCCCACGTCACCAGCGCCCCGGCGACCGGCAGGTACTGGCGGGTCCGGGTCGTCACGGGCCTTACGTTCCCGGGCGGCACCAAAGCCCATCCGTACGACATATCCCTGGACATCAGCTACGACCAGTGGAACCCGATGTCGGCGGGTGAAAAGTACTGGCTCATCAGCCAGGAGCTCGGCACCGTCCCCGCGACCTCGGCGGACGCGACCGCGTGGCGCGCCGCCGGGTCCCCTACCACGTGGCGCAGCGGGCAGTCCGGGGACCTGACCGAGAGCTCCCCCTGGACCCGTCCGCTGTACGCCACCACGGCCGCGTCGCCGGCGAGTGCGACCTGGACGGTCAGCGACGGCACCGTCGGGTACGTGGAGGGTGACCTGGCCGGGCTGAAGGCAGCCCAGTTCCGGCACATGCCGACGTCGCCGGGAGGAGTCGCCGCGGTGCTCCGCCATTACTACATAGCGACCGGCTGCGCCAGGCACCCATCCTCCTGCTCGCCGGAGGACCAGTTCACCTGGACTGACGCGCTGTTCCTGCTCCAGGACCCAGTCTCCGCGCGGGTGCGGTCGGCGACGCTCAAGGTCATGGCCTCGCTGCCCGGGGTCCGGCTGCTCGGCCCGGTGACCGACCCGCTCGGCCGCTCCGGGTACGCGCTCGCCACCGACTCGCTGCTGCCGGGCGGCACCGCGTTCTACCACCCGGTCCACGCCGTGATCATCGACCCGCGCACCGGTTCGCTGCTGGCCACGGAAGACATCGCGCCGGTGCCGCGCAACGTGCAATGCAGGAGCCTCACCGCGGCTGACGACCCCGCCGGCCGCGGGAAGCCCGTGGTGAAGCTGCGCATCGGGCACGGAAAGCAGGTCACCCTGGCGTGCGTCGGCCCGTCATATGAGGGCCGGAGCTATCAGGGTCAGGTGGATGAATTCACCGTCCTGGTCAGCGCGGGCTGGACCAACGCCTCACCGGTGCTTCCTTCGTCGACGCAGCAAGGCCTGGGCTTTCCCGGGCTGCCCCCCGGGGGGGACGCACCCGGCCTTCCTCCCCGCTAGCCGGCACCGTCATGTGATCCGGGCGGCCTTCGCCGGATTACAGGGTGACGGCGCAGCAGTGTCCGCGCGTCGTTCGACGACGGCAGGACCTGGCACCGCTCGTTCTGCGCGGCGGCCCGGCGCGAGGACGCGCGCGCGATCGAGGCGAGGCTGCGCGACGAGATCGGCGCGGACGGGGTCGCGCAGCTTCTCCGCTTCCTCGACGCGGTGGCCGGCGAGGATGCCGCCGGGGCGGGCGATCTCCCCCGGGACTCTCCGGCCCTGCGCGCGCTCCGCTGGTGGGACGCCGAGGACCGCCCCTAGCTGGTAGGCGATACTGCACTCATGAGCGAACGCAACGTGCTAGGCGGCGAGCTCGAGCCGTGCGGCACCGACCCGGTCACCGGGTTCTACCGGGATGGCTGCTGCAACACCGGGCCGGAGGACCTGGGCAGCCACACGATCTGCGCCGTGGTGACTGTGGAGTTCCTCGAGCACCAGCGCCGGATCGGCAACGACCTGTCCACCCCGGTCCCGCAGTTCCTGTTCCCCGGCCTGCTCCCGGGCGACCGATGGTGCGTGACGGCGGCGAACTGGCTGCGGGCTCACCGCGACGGCGCCGCGGCGTTCGTGGTGCTCGCCTCCACTCACCAGCGGGCGCTGGAGATCGTGCCCCTCGAGGTGCTCCGCGAGCACGCGATCGACGTCCCCGCCAGCCCCGGCGCGCTCGAGGACTGACCGCCAGTACCGCGCATGACTAGGATGTGGCGGGCCGCAGAGGGAGGTTTACTGAGACTCAGGTGAGGATGATCACGCGGTCGGCGGGGAAGAGCCGCTCGGACGTTCCCGGCTCGACGATGGCCAGCACCGGCACCCACCGCCCGGCGCCGATGGCGTCTCGCTCGGCCGGCGTCGGCAACCTGGCCGAGATCCGTGTCCCCGGCGTTGGGTGCACCTCCGAGATCATGCCGACGGACGCGACGAGGGACCCGCTTCCCCGGCGGCGCGTGATGAGGCCCTCGTCGGCCAGAACGGCCAGCGCCCGGTTCGCGGTGGCGCGCGACACGCGATGCTGGTCGACGATCTCGTTCTCGCTGGGGATGCGATCCCCCGGGACCAGACTGCCCGCGCGGATCGTGGCCCGGAGCAGCTGCGCGAGCTGAGCGGCCAGCGGCCACTCCGAAGCCGGATCAACGGTCATGAGTCACCTAGGCCCCCCGCTCGGCGTTAATGAGTTGCGCCTACTCTGAGTGTCGATGCGCCAGCCCGTACCGTTACAGGCCTGACCTCGGGTTCCGTGTTGCAACTGGCCCCAGCCTGGGTAGATCAAGGTCACAGGCAGTGAGGTCACTGGGCTGCTCAGCCGGGCTGCACAGCATCAGCCTCCTGCTCCCGAACAACGTGACCGCCACCGGTTCGTCATCTGACACGCAGCTAACTCCCGGCTGGTTCACAACCCTGCCAGCTGAGAGCAAAGGAATAGCATGATGCGAAGCGTTACCGTGACCCTGGTCGATGACCTGGACGAGGCCAAGGCCGCCGACGAAACGATCAGCTTCGGCCTGGACGGCCGGGACTATGAGATAGATCTGAGCAGGGCTCACGCCGGTGAGTTGCGCAAGATGGCCAGCCGCTATATTGCCGCGGCCCGGCGCGCAAAAACGGCGGTTCGCCAGCGCCCCGTACGACGCACCCAGGCCGACCGCGAGCGCGCCCGTCAGATCCGCGCGTGGGCGGTGGAGAAAGGGCTGATGACCACCGAGCGCGGGCGGATACCCGAGCATGTCACGCGCGAATTCGAGGCGAGTAGGCGTGCCGAGAGCTCGCGGTTACCTGTAAGGCCCGCGTGGTATTACCCGGTGGCGGCGTTATGCGTTTGCGGGCGTGAGCACGAATACCGGAATCGTCCGGGTCGTCTTCTTCTGATATTCCGCGTAATCCGGCCAGGTGGCCACGGCCCGCTCCCACCAGCTCTCGCGCTCGTCGCCGAAAACCTCCCGCACCTGGTAGTCCTTCTTGACCGCGCCATCCTGCAGTTCCACATGCGGGTTCGCGGTCAGGTTGTAGTACCAGACGGGATGGCGGGGCGCGCCGCCCAGCGACGCCACGACGGCATAGTCGCCATCGTGTTCGACTCGCATCAGCGGCGTCTTGCGTATCTTCCCCGTCTTCGCGCCCACCGACGTCAAGATGATCACGGGGCGGCCGCTCAGCTCGGTTCCCTCGGTGCCGCCGGAGTTCTCGTAGAGGTCAACCTGGTCACGTGCCCACGAGGCCGCGCTTGGCTGGTAGTCACCGGTAAGAGGCATGCCTGCGGAACACATGCGCCCGGCCCGTTGTTCCCGTGACGCCATGACCCTCACCGACCACCTGCCGGAGAGCACCGCTCCCGACGATCTGTTCAACGCCTTCGAGGGCTGGGCCAAGCTCCAGGGCCTGTCCCTGTACCCG
>DASYXX010000283.1:0-9241 GCA_035934395.1 Streptosporangiaceae bacterium | reverse complement strand
AAGACGCGGCGAAAGCTAGGTAAACGGGTGACGTATGGACGGAAGGTACCCGGTGCGCCAGGCCAGGCTGGCCTGCCGACTGGTGATGGCTCTCGGAGTGGGCTTGGCGGTCTGCGCGGCCGGGTGGGCCGCGCCGCAGACTAGTGACGTGACCGGGACAGGATTGAGCATCTGCCAGTCCCCTACCAACCCGGGCCTGGCTGCGCGGCTGTCAAACGGCATCCTCGCGGCGCTGCGCGGACGCTCGTCCGCAGTCGGCCTGACCGTTGACGACCGGGTTTCCCGCATGACGTGCACGCTCCACCCGCACTGGCACATCGAATCTGCCAGCGTGGTGAAGGTGACGATCCTCGGCGCGCTGCTCCGCAAGCTGCAAGAACAGCACCGCACCCTGTCCGCTCAGCAGCAGAAGCTCGCCACCGAGATGATCACTATGTCAGACAATAACGCCGCGTCGACGTTGTGGGCCGAGACCGGGCCTGCCAGTATGCAGCATTTCGTCAACCTGGCGGGGATGCGGGAGACCCAGCTGGGCCAGGATGGCTTCTGGGGCCTGACCCAGATCACCGCCCATGACGAGCTGACCCTGCTCAGGCTGCTGACCAGCAGGAACACCGTGCTCAGCGCGGCCTCATGCGGCTACGTGCTGAACCTGATGGCCCGGGTCATTCCCTCGCAGCGCTGGGGCGTCCCGGCCGGCGCACCCACGAACGTGACCGTGCACGTTAAGAACGGATGGCTGCCGCAGCCGACGCACGGCTGGCGCATCCACAGCATCGGCAGCTTCTCCGGCCACGGGCGCGACTACATGATCGTCGTCTTGACGTGGAACAATCCGACCATGACGTACGGCGTCGACACCGTCCAGGCTGTGGCCGAGGTGATCAACCGGGCGCTGAACCCCGGCGCGACTTCGGTCATACCGCCCACAAAGCCGTACCCGTCCTGGGGCACGCCCGACGAGCAGATCCCGCCGCCATCCGAACGCCGTTGAGCGCGGTCGCCGACATCTGGGCTGCCGCCGACGTCGGACGCAAAACCGCCGACGGCCGGCCCCGCGCGGCGGTGGCGGCCGCCGCGCGGGCCGCGTTCCCCGACTGGCGCTTCGCGCCGAACATCGGAGGGCACCCAGACGTCTACGAGATCGAGAACCGGGCTCTCGAACCCGACGGTCACCTGCTCGCCGCGATGCGCAACCTGGCCCCCTGGGACGGTCGCACGCTCGTCGACCTGGGCTGCGGGACCGGATTCTGGCTGCCCGGCTACGCCAGCGACGCCGCCCTGGTCATCGGCATCGAGCCGGACCCGGCGTTGCGCGCCCGGGCGGAAGCCCGAATCCGCGGCGTGCCCGGGGCGGAGGTGCTGCCGGGGTCGGCGGAGCACCTGCCGCTCGCCGACCGCAGCGTGGACGTGGTACACGCCAGGTTCGCCTACTTCCTCAGCCCCGGCATCGTGGCTGGGGCGATGGGGGCGGGCATCGCGGACGTGGCGAAGGCCGCGGACGCGCCGGGAGACGCGGGGCTGGCCGAGGTCATGCGGGTGCTGAGGCCGGGCGGCAGCCTGATCGTCGTTGACAACGACTACCGCTGGGGCGAGTTCGCCGGCCTGCTGGCCGCGGCCGCGTCGGTGCCCCCGCTGCACACGGCCAGTGCCATCGACTCCTGGTGGCGGGAGCGGGGGGCCACAAGGCACGAGGTCAGGTCGCAGTGGCGCTTCGCCAGCCGCGCGGATCTCGCCGCGGTGCTGAAGATCGAGGTCCCGGTGCCGGTTGCCCGTGCCTGGCTCGCCCGGCACCCCGCGGCCACGGGCCTGAGCTACGGGCACGTCCTGTTCGCGGTCACCCGCGCCAGCGGTCTTTCCCGCCCGCCTGCGGGACTCCACCCGCCTCCCCTGCCCCCTCCACTAACCCCTCCGGCTCGCTGATCCTGTATCATCCATTGCCATGTCCCGTTGGTATTGGCGCTTTGGGCTGGCTCTGGGTGGAGCCGGCGGCGAAGCGCGCTGACCGACGGTCTTCCATCCAGAGCCAGCAGGGCAGAGGCAAAAGTCTCTGCCTTTCGTCGTTGAGGCGGCTGGCCTGGGACGCGGCTGACCGCCGGAAGGGACAGCCGTGAGCCAACCGCCCGCCACCAGCGACCTCCACATCGCCGGGTTCCAGCCGCTGATCGCGCCGAACGAGCTGCTCGCCGAGCTGCCGCTGGGCGAATCCCGGGCCTCGACGGTCCGCGGCTCGCGCGACGCGGTACGCCGCATCATCGCCGGGGACGACGACCGGCTGCTCATCGTCGTCGGCCCGTGTTCGGTGCACGACGCGGACGCGGCGGTGGACTACGCGGTCCGCCTGGCCAAGACCGCCGCGCAGCTCGCCGACGAGCTGTGCGTGGTGATGCGCGTGTACTTCGAGAAGCCGCGATCCACGGTTGGGTGGAAGGGCCTGATCAACGACCCGGGCCTGGACGGCAGCCACGACGTGCACCGCGGCCTGCGCACCGCCAGAAGGCTCCTGCTCGACGTGCTGGACCTCGGGCTTCCCGTCGGGTGCGAGTTCCTCGACCCGAACTCGCCGCAGTACATCGCCGACGCCGTGAGCTGGGGTGCGATCGGGGCCCGCACGACCGAGAGCCAGGTGCACCGGCAGCTCGCCTCGGGCCTGTCCATGCCGGTGGGGTTCAAAAACGGCACGAACGGGAGCGTGAAGGTCGCCGTCGATGCCTGCCGGGCCGCGCACGGTTCGCACGTGTTCTTCGGTCTGGACGCGTGGGGCCGAGCGTCGGTGGTCACCACCACCGGCAACCCCGACGTCCACGTGATCCTGCGCGGCGGGACCGAAGGGCCGAACTACGAGGCCAACCACGTCGCCGCGGCGCTCGCGGCCGTAGAGCAGGCCGGCATGTCGCGCACCGTGATGATCGACGCCAGCCACGACAACAGCCGCAAGGATCATGCCAGGCAGGCTGTGGTGGCGGGGGAGATCGCCGATCAGATCGGCGGCGGCCAGCGCGGGATCGCGGGGCTGATGATCGAGAGCTTCCTCGTGCCCGGCCGCCAGGACCTAGCCGGCCCGAGCACGCTCACCTACGGCCAGAGCATCACCGATGCCTGCCTGGGCTGGGAGGTCACCGCCGACGTGCTCGGCGGCCTGGCCGAGGCGGTGCGCAAGCGGCGCGCCATCTCCGCGCCTGCCCTAGGCCTCTAGGGGACGGTGCGCCGAGCTCCTGGGCCATGGCCAGGGCGATCGACTGCACGCCCTGGAACATGACCGAGATTCCGACCACGCCCGGGACGAGGACGGCCGCGACACGCCGCGGCAACCCAATCTGGGGCCTTTTATGGGTTTCCGGCCGACGGTCCCAATAATGTCCCTGTGTTATGCGAGCGAAACGAGAGCGAGAGACGCGATGAGCCCGGCACCGCCCGTCCGGGTCGGCCTCTGCGCGATCGCCGCGGCCGCGATCGTCACCGGTGGTTGCTCGCCGGGTCGGCCGCTGCCGGCCCCGATAGCGGAGCGGCAGCTCACGGCCATTGTCAAGCACTGGGGGGCATTCTTCGGCGCCGGGAAGGGCGTGAACTGGGACATCAACGCGTCGCCCGCCGACGTGACCCTGCCCGGTCCCGTGGCCGAGGTCGGGACATCGAACTCGTCCCAGTACGCCCTTCTGACCGACGGCAGGCTCTATGCATGGGGGCTCGGCACCGACGGCCAGCTCGGTGACGGCAGGAGGTCGAACTCGTTCCGGCATCCGGTCCAGGTGCGCTTCCCGCCGAGTGTGCGGATCGCGTCGATACCCACCGATGCCATGCCCTACAACACCGCCCTGGCCGTCGACACCCGGGGACACGTCTGGGGCTGGGGGAACAACGGCGGCGGCGAGCTCTGCCTGGGCCGCGCAAGGCCTTACAGCACCCCGGTCAGGCTGCCGCTGTCGCATGTGACCGCCCTGGCCGGGGCGAGCAATCACGCGGTGTACGACGCCAACGGCAAGGTCTACGCGTGCGGGCAGAACATCGACGGCGACCTGGGCATCGGCAGCACGCGCAGCACCGGCATTCCGGTCAGGGTGGTCGGGCTCAAAGGCTCACCCGTCAAGAAGCTGGTGGCGGCCTTCGCCAACTCGGGAGCGCTGCTCGCCAACGGCGACTATTTCGACTGGGGTCTCGACCGCGCGGGCCAGCTCGGTGACGGGCGCTTCCGCCGGTCATCGGATGTCCCGGTCCGGGTGAGGCTTCGATTTCCCGTGACTCAGGTAGCCCAGGGCGGCTCAATCCGGAGCAACGGGCAGACGCTCGTGATGCTGTCGAACCACTCGGTGTGGGCCTGGGGTAACGACCTGTTCTCCCAGCTGGGTGACGGAAGAACGGGCAGCAGGGCGTTGCCCGAGCAGATCCGCGAGCCCGCCGGGGTGACCTACAAGATCTTGGGCACCGGGTCGGCGACCTCGTACGCGATCTCGACGACCGGGCAGGTCTATGCGTGGGGCGTGAACTTCGTGGGGCAGGTCGGTGACGGGCTCACGCGAACGGCCAGGAAACCCGTCGTGGTCGCCTCCGGCGCCGTCGCGATCTCCGCAACCGCGAACGACGTGAGCATCAGCGTTCCGAGACAGCTAGTGACCTCGGGCGGAGCACGAAACGGGCTGGCTGACCCGTAACGTGGCCGGAAGCCGACGGTCGTTCCGGCCGACGGCAGCCACTTGGCCGCCGGTCACAGGCGGCGCAGCACGGTGACGACCTTGCCGAGAATGATCGCGTCCCGGGCGGGAACCGGCGTGTACGCGGGGTTGTGCGGCATCAGCCAGAGCTGGCCGTCGGCCTGCCGGAGGGTCTTGACCGTGGCCTCTCCGTCGATCATGGCCGCGACGATGTCGCCGTTCTCGGCATCCTGCTGCTCGCGGACCACCACCAGGTCGCCGTCCGTGATCGCCGCGTTGATCATGGAGTCGCCGCGGACCCGCAGCAGGAACAGCGTCCCGTCGCCGACGAGCTGCCGGGGCAGCACGAACGTGTCCTCGATGGCCTGCTCGGCCACGTTACGGGTACCCGCGGCGATCTGGCCGAGCAGCGGGACGGGCAGGTAGGCCCCGTCCGCGGCCGCGAGCTCCACCTCCTCGGCCAGGCCCTCGACCTCGACGCGGACGGCGCGCCGCCCCGGCACCCGCACCTCCACGGTGCGCGGCCGCCGCGCGTCACGCCGCAGGTATCCCTTGTCCTGCAGGACAGCAAGCTGGTGGGAGACGCTGGACGTGCTGGCCAGCCCGGCCGCGTCGCCGATCTCGCGCAGGCTGGGCGCGTAGCCGCAGCGCTTCCCGAAGTCCCTGATGACCTGCAGAACCTTCTGCTGCCGCCCGGTCAGCACGTGGTCGGGGTCGGGATCGGGCCAGTCGGCCGGCTCTGCCCCGTCGTCTGGCGTGATTCTCGTCATTCGGGGCCTCCGGCTCGGTGGGCACCGTCACGAGGATGCTAGCAGCGTCATTCACGGATCTCAAATACAAATTCGATAGATATTTAACGCTACCGCTAGACACTGAACACTGAAGCTAATGCTAGCCCCGGCGGATCCCGGGCGGCGCGCCGTAGCCCGAGGGCACGAGCGGGCGACGGGCTGGAAACCCGCGCGGCGCGGCCGCGTGCCCGGGCGCGCCGCGGGTGCGCTGGGGCGCGGGTCGGACGGGGCTAAAGCCGCTACTGGTCCGACGCCATCCAGGCGGCGATCTGGGCACGCGAGCTGAAGCCGAGTTTGTTCAGGATGCTGCGGACATGGCTGTCGACCGTGCGCTCGGAGATGAACAGGCGCGTTCCGATCTGCTTGTTGGTCAGGCCATCGGCGACCAGCCGCGCGACGTCGGCTTCGCGCCTGCCGAGCGGCCCGGTGCCCGCGCTGTCCGATGTCGCATGAGCAGCCACGGCACCCCGGCCGGAGACGGCTGCCTGAGCGGGCTTGCCGAGCGCCAGCCCGAACGCCGCGTCCCGGTCCAGGAGCTTCCCGGCCCCGAACTCGGCCTCGAACCTCGCCGCCCCGAGCTTCGCGACGGCTGACTCCTCGGCCTGAGCCAGTGATGCAGCGAGGAACGGCATAACGCTGGCGCCGACCTGGGCTCGCATCGTGTCCGCGGCCCCGAGCAACTGCGCCGCGAGCTGCGCCTGTCCAGATTGAGCGGCGTGGCTGCCGAACGCGCCCAGCAGGTAAAACTGGGCGACCCGGTCATCGATCTGATCGGCGATCCGCAGCGATTCCGCGAGCAGCGGCTTCGACTCGCCCAGGTCGCCACCGATCAGCGCGACCGAGCCCAGGTTGAGCAGCATCATTTCGAGCCCGTAGAGGTCACCCTGCTCCCTGGTCAGGCGCGCCCCCTCTGCGGCGGCGGAGCTGACCGCGTCGTGATCGGCCCGGAAGAAGCCGTCGATGGCCCGGGCCTGGAGGACCGCAACCGGACCGGGAGGGTAAGCCAGGCCGTCCGTGGTGAGCTGAGCCTCATCGATCAGGCGCCGGGCAGCCGCGCCGTCACCGGCCATGTTCTCCGCGACCGATGCGATGGATAGCGCTTCCGACAGCACATCCCGGTGGTTCGCCTGGCGGGCCAGCGCGACCGCCCTCTGCAGCGGCGGCCTGGCGGCCGCCGGGTCGGCCTTCAGCACGGCCAGGAACCCACGCATGAAGTAGCCCCAGGCCCGCACATAAGGATCGCCACCCGTCAGCGTCAGGAGCTCATCCAGCCAGCGCATGCCCTCGGTGGTCGCGCGCGTGATCCAGTACCAGCCCAGGGAAGCGGCGAGATCGATACCGCACGCCCCGTCGTCGCGGGCCAGGCACCGCTGCAGGACGGCCCGGACGTTGTCGATCTCCAGGTCCGCCCAGTCGAGCCACTCGAGCAGCCGGTAGCGGCCCTCCAGCGCGGAACGCTGGCAGCTCGCCCGGTAGTGCTCGGCGCAGCGCAGCTCGACGGCTTCCTGCTCGCCGGCCTGTACCAGCATGAGGCTCGCGAACTCGCGCATCGTCTCGTGCAGGCGATAGCAGGCGAGGCCCATGACGTCTTCCTTCAGCACCAGCGACTTGTCGACCAGCGATGACAGCAGGTCCAGGGTCTCCGCCGCGGGCACGTCGTCGGACGAGCACACGGCCTCGACGTCGCCCAGCGTGAACCGGCCCGCGAACGCGCACGACCGCCGCAGCACCGCGCGCTCGCTCTCCGACAGCAGGTCGTGGCTCCATTCGATGGTGGTGCGGAGCGTCTGATGACGCGGCTGCGCGGCGCGGCTCCCGCCGGTTAGCAGGCTGAACCGGTCGGTCAGGCGATCGAGGATCTGCTCGACCGCGAGGACCCGCGTCCTGACCGCGGCGAGCTCGATCGCCAGCGGCAGGCCGTCGAGCCGCCGGCACAGGTCGACGACCGCCGCCTGGTTGGCGGCGGTCAGCTCGAACGCGCCCGATGCCGCCGCCGCCCGCGCGGTGAACAGCAGGATCGCCTCGTTCTGCCGGAGCTGAGCGAGCGGCTCCGCCGGCCGCGGCGGGGGGAGCTCGAGGGGCGCCACCGGGATCACGTGCTCCCCGGGCGCCGAGAGGGGCTCGCGGCTGGTGGCGATCACGCGCACGCCCGGCGCGGCTCTCATCACGTCGGCTATTGCCCGAGCGGCCGCGCCGAGCAAGTGCTCGCAGTTGTCCACGACCAGCAGCAGCTCCTTGTCCCGCAGGTAGGAGAGCAAGAGGGCTCGCGGCTCGGCCACGGCCTGGTCCCGCAGGTCAAGAGCGGCCATGACGGCGTTGGGCACCAGGGCCGGGTCCAGGACCTCGGCGAGCTCGACCAGCCATTCGCCGTCGCGGAAACCGCGGGCGAGATCTGTCGCGATCCGGATCGCCAGGCGCGTCTTGCCGACTCCGCCCGGCCCGACGAGGCTGATCAGGCGAGCGTCGGCGAGCTTCTTCCTGACGTCGGCCACCTCGCGGCGGCGGCCGATGAAGCTGGTCGCCTCCGCGGGCAGGTTGCCCGAGCGCCGGGTGGGCCTGGCCATTTGGTCCGCTCCCGCCGTCTCCGCTTCTCCTGCCGTCGACCATTACGCTAACGGATGCCGCCCGCCAGCCGGTTCAGGCCGGCGGCCGGCCTTCGCGTCCGGCACCTAGCCGGCAATTCCACTGATGCCGGCTCGGCCGGTGCGCTCCTAGCGTGACGAGCATGCCTGATGAGCTGCCGATACGGCGAGTGGAGGTCAGCTTCGTCGGCGCCGCTCCAGCCAAGCAGGTAGAGCGCGCGTCCGGCGTCAGCGACGTCGAGATTGACGGTTCAATCCTGCGCTGCCTGGTCAGCGGCAGTTTTCAGTCATTTCTGGAAGCACTGCGCGGCTATGAGGTCGTCGGCTTCAGCTCGACGTCGCCGCCTGACAACCGGGGAGACACACGTGCATAACTTCTTCGCAGCCACCGGACGGTTCACCGTCCGCTTCCGCTGGGTCGTCGTAGCGGCCTGGCTGGCCGCGGCCGTCCTCGCCAACCTGTTCCTTCCGTCGCTGAGCAGCGTGGAGAAGGGCGACAACAACGGCTTCCTGCCGGCCAGCAGCCCCAGCCTGCAGGCCGAGCGGCTGGCCGCGCCGTTTCAGGCGCCGGACCAGGTCCCGATTCCCGTGATCGTCGCCCGCGGCGGCGGCACGCTCACCGCGGCGGACGCCGCGGCGATCGAACGGCTGGCCGCCCGCCTGGCCCGGGTCGCCGGCGTGCAGCGGGTCAAGGACCTCGGCGTCAGCCACGACGGCCGCGCCGCGCAGCTTCAGGTCCTGACCAGCATCGACGTCAGCGCGAACGGCCCCGCCGGCCAGCTGACCGCTGGGCTGCGGCACACGATCGCGGCCAGCGCCCTGCCCGGCGACCTGCACGCTCACCTGGCCGGCCAGGTCGCCGCGCAGGTCGATGCCAATCAGGCCGGAGCGCAGGCAAGCAACCTGGGCCAGGACCTGTCGATCCTGTTCATCCTGGTCCTGCTGATCGTCGTCTTCCGGTCGCTGCTCGCGCCGTTGCTCACGCTCGCCCCCGCCGTGCTCGTCACCCAGCTGGCCGGGCCGGTGATCGCCGAGGGGACCAAGGCCGGCCTGCAGGCGTCGAACCTCACAGAGATCCTGATGCTCATCCTGACCCTCGGCGCCGGCACGGACTACGGCCTGTTCCTCGTGTTCCGGGTCCGGGAGGAGCTCCGGGCCGGCCAGGATCCCCGCGAGGCGGTCATCCGCGCCCTCTCCCGGGTCGGAGAGTCGATCACCT
>DASYXX010000269.1:0-4216 GCA_035934395.1 Streptosporangiaceae bacterium | reverse complement strand
CCGGGAACCGGCACCGGCAGTGACAGTTCTCTTACCCTGCGACCGGACCTGTATTAGAACGGCAGGTCCAGGCTCTATAAGTGAGTCGTACCGTTCCGGCTGATCGGATCTTAACCCCCGATCGTCGCAATTTTGATAGCGGGGTTCACCATGCGACGTGCGTTCTTGTACGGTGCGGCTCTCATCTTGGCCATCGCGGGCTGCGCAAATCCAGCCTTCCGGCACGGGACCACGACGACGAGCCAGGGGCCGAGCGTGCTGCTCGTCTGCAACGGCAGCACCGTCCGATGCCCGGCCCTACCGGGCTGGGCCGGGCCTTACTACCGCACCGTTCAGGAGGCGGTCGATGCCGCGCGCCCAGGCGACTGGGTTCTCATCTATCCCGGCGTCTATCACGAGGGGACTAAGGAATGGCCGACCGCGGGCGTCTGGATACAGAAGCCGAACCTGCACATCCGCGGGCTGGACCGCAACCGGGTGATCATCGACGGCAGCAACGGGACGTCGCGCAACCCGTGCCCGTCGGCCGCCGCCCAGCAGGATTTCACGCCGCGTGACGGGATCGTGGTGTGGAAGGCCAGCGGGGTCACCATCCAGAACCTGACCGTATGCGATTACCTGGCCGGATCAGCCGGCCACGGTAACGAGATCTGGTGGAACGGCGGCGACGGCACCGGCACGATCAGCCTGGGCTCCTACTCCGGGTCCTACCTGACCGCGACATCTGAGTACGCGCCGGCGCAGCTGAACAGCCCGCAGCTGGCCCAGTACGGGATCTTTGTCAGCAACTCGCGCGGCCCGGGAGCTATCACGAACTCGTACGCCAGCAACATGGCCGATGCGGCCTACTATGTGGGCGCGTGCCGCCGGGTCTGCGATACCACGCTCGCGAACGACACCGGGGTCAACTCCGCGCTCGGTTACTCCGGCACGAACTCAGGCGGACAGCTGGTCATCAGGAACTCGGTGTTCCGGCTCAACCGCGCCGGCGTGGCGCCGAACTCGATGAACAACGACGACGCGCCGTCGCCACAGGACGGCCGCTGCCCGGGCAGCGCCACGAGATCCTGCACGATCATCGAGGACAACCTGATCCAGGCGAACAACAACGCGAACGCGCCGGGTAGCGACGCCGCCCCGCCGGTCGGGACCGGCGTCGAGATAGCCGGGGGCTCGTACGACACGATGACCGGCAACGTTATCGAAGATCAGGGCTCCTGGGGGGTAGTCACCAACGACAATCTCGACCTTGAGCAGCCGCCGTCGATCGCGCACTGCCAGGGCGGCATCCAGCTGCCCGGGGCCTGCTTGTTCAAGGCGCGCGGCAGCCAGGTCTACGGGAACGTGTTCAGCCACGACGGGTTCTTCGGCAACGACACGAACTCTGACCTGGCCAACGAGACTCTGGGGTCGCCGCGGAACTGCTTCTACCGCAACGTCGACCGCGGTGGCCCGCTGACCTCTGCTCCCGCCAGCATCGAGGGCGCAAGCGTGGACGGGCAGCCCTGCGGGGGGCCTGGCACCGGCTCTCCGAATTTGGGCGGCCAGCTCTTCTGCGCTACCGACCCCGCCAACCCCGGCTGCCTGTTGCTGGACCTGAGCTACCCGCAGCAGACCCGCACCGTGATGCTGCCGCTGCCCCGGCTGCCGAGCATGCCGAAGCCCTGCGCGGGCGTGCCGAGGAACGCGTTCTGCCCGTGATCAGCATGGCGGCGACTAGGGTATGGAGCTATGCCGGACGATGCGGGTGCGCGGCGTGTGCTGGAGCGCCTGGGTGAGGCCGAAGCCCTGGAGCTGCTCGCCAGCGGGGGGCTCGGGCGTCTGGTCTATACCAGCCGGTACGGGCCCACGGCGCTGCCGGTCGTGTACCGGGTCGACCAGGGGTCGATCGTCCTGGGGACGTGGGATCCCGCCCTGTTTGACGAGGACCTGCGTACCGGTATCGCGCAGGCCGAGTATCACGTCGCCGTGGAAGCGGACCAGATCGACGTGGACGCGCGTGAAGGGTGGTTCGTGCTGGTACAGGGCGCGGCGCACCATCTGGATACCGAGGCCGAGCGCGCGCCGTTCATTGACGCCGGTCTCGAGCCGTGGGTCGAGGGAGTACCCGCGCACTTCATCCGGGTGAAGCCCACGAGCATCTGGGGTAACTGGGCCCGCCGGGCATGAGCCTTACCGCCGGGCTGCGACGCCGGCCCCGGCGACTGCCAGCGGCCCGCGCCCGGGGACGGTGTGCCGGCCGGGTGCCATCACGGCGGGAGCATCCTGACCGGGCCACGCGGGCGGCGATGTCGCCTCCAGGAGCAGCAAGGCGACGTCGTCGTCGAGCCTGCGTCCGGCGTGCGCGAGGAGCCGGTCGAGCAACTCGTCCACGGCTGCCTGCAGGTCCGGGTGCCGCAGCGTGTCGAGGCAGTCTTCCAGCCTGAAATACCGGCCCGCCCGGTCGCGCGCCTCGAGCAGGCCATCGGTGTAGAACAGCAGCCGGTCGCCTGAGCTGACCGAGAACGTGGATGGCCGGATGTCGGGGTGCAAGCCGAGCGGCGTCGCGTAGGCACGGGGGGTCAGCGCCCGCAGCTCGCCATCGGCAGCGAGCCGCAGCGGCGGCGGGTGCCCGCAGGTCACGAGCTGAAGCCAGCCGCCGGGGTCGAGCTCGGCGAATACCGCGGTCACGAAGTCCTCGTCGCCCGCGGCGCGCGTAACGGACCGGTCCACGACTCGGGCGACCTCGGGCAGCGACAGGCCGGGCTGGGCACACGCGTCACGGAAGCTGGTCATCGCTACGCTGGCCAGGCGCACCGCCGGGAGGCCCTTTCCGCGGGCGTCGCCGATGAGCCAGCGCGGGTGCCCCGGGTCGGGGACGACCTCGAGCAGGTCCCCGCCCACCCGGGCCTCGGCCGAGGCCGAGACATACCGTGAGGCCAGCCGTCCCGTGGTGACGGCGGCCGGTACCTCGCGCAACAGCGCGCTCTGCGCCACCCGGGCCACGGCCCGGACCTGGCCGAGCCGGCGCTGCGCCGCGGTGCGCATCACCGCGTTGGCCACGGCGAACGCGGCCAGCAGCACGAGCACGCTCAGGTGCGAGGCGACCATCCGCAGCGGACCCGGCTGGCCCAGGGCGAGCCCCAGGCCCAGCAGCAGCGTCCAGCCCGCCACCACGGCGGTGATCCGCGGAGACAAGACCAGGGAGGCCATCAGCGGTCCGACAGCCAGCCACGCGGCGGTGACGACCCCGGGGCCCGCGACGTATTCCGCCGCGGCGCTCGCCGTGATGGCCAGGAGCAGCGCCGTCGCGACCACCAGCTTCGCGCGCCTGCCCGACAGCCTGGCAGGCCCCGAGCTGTCGAGCGCGATGCCGCTGGCAGAACGCGCCACGGACCGGCAGACCCGTCGCCCGAACGTCCTGGTTCCTGCCATGAAGGCCGCCTTCCAGCTGTCTCGCCTCTCCGGCTCCGGCCGCATACCTGACCACTATCTGGCCCGTGCCTCAGCGGCCGCTGAGCGCAGGCTCAGAGCACGATCTCGATCAGCAAGCCTGGTCAGGTCGCGCGCGGTGCTGGCTGCTGTTCGATCGCGCGCGTGACGACGGTCAGGTCCTCCCCGCCGAGTCCCTGATCAGCGGCCCGCTGCCATTCGTCAGCCAGGCAGGCCAGCACGGCGAACCGGTCGTCGCCGGCCGCCTGAAGCGCCAGGCGCACGTCCTTGAGCGCGAGCGACAGCGCGAACTGGGCCGAGTACTCGCCGTCGGCGACCCGGCGGAGCTTGGCCTCCTGCCACGGCGATACCAGCGGGCTGCCGCCAAGCGCGTCCGCCACCGTCGCGGTGTCAAGGCCGAGCCGCCGCGCCAGAGCCACCGACGCGGCCACGGCTTCGGTCGCGAACGCCAGCCAGGTGTTGTTCACCAGCTTCAGCCGCGTCCCGGCGCCGGCCTCGCCGACCCAGATCGTGCGCTGGCCGAGCGCGCCGAACAGCGCAGCGACGCGCGGACGCGCCTCGGCGGGCCCGGACGCGAAGATCGTCAGCTGGCCGTGCTCGGCCGGATCCCTGCTTCCCGACACCGGCGCGTCGAGAAGCATCACGTCCGGGCGCTCGCGCCGGGCCATGGCCGCGACGCGGTCGACGCCGGCCACGCCGATCGTGCTCATCTGGGCCCAGATCGCGCCCGGCGCGAGCGCGGCGAGCATGCCCTGGTCGCGGGCGATCGAGATGACCGCGTCTG
>DASYXX010000263.1:0-2026 GCA_035934395.1 Streptosporangiaceae bacterium | reverse complement strand
CAGTTCTTCAGCGAGCCGGGGGCGGGCTCCGACCTGGCGTCGCTGGCCACTCGGGCTGAGCGGGTGCCAGGTGGCTGGCGGCTCAACGGGCAGAAGGTGTGGACCTCACGCGCCAGGGAGGCGGACTGGGGGATCTGCCTGGCCCGGACCGACCCGGCCGTGGCCAAGCACCGCGGGCTCAGCTACTTCCTCGTGGATACCCGCTCGCCCGGCCTGGAGATCCGGCCGCTGCGCGAGGCCAACGGGGGCTACATGTTTAACGAGGTGTTCTTCACCGATGTCTTCGTGCCCGACGAGTTGCTCGTCGGCGAGCCCGGCGACGGCTGGCGGCTGGCCCGCACGACGCTGGGCAACGAGCGGGTGAGCATGGGCACCGGGCTGTCGGGCGTGCGCCGCGACATCGCGGCGGCGGCCGAGTCGGCCCCCGGCCGCGACGCCGTCGTCCTGGCCGACCTCGCGCGGCTGACCGCGAGGCAGTACGCCCAGGAGGCGCTGGGCGCCCGCGCCCTGGCCCGCCGCCTGTCCGGGCTCCAGCCGGGCGCGGAGGCGAGCGGGCTGAAGCTGGCTGCGGCGTGGAACAGGCTCGAGGTGAGCCGCGCCGTGCTGGGCTGGCACGGACCCGAGGCGGCGACCACCGACGGGCCGGGCGGCGCGGCCGCCCACGCGTACCTCTCGTGCCCGCCGGTGCTCATCGGCGGCGGTACCGCGGAGATCCAGCTGAACGTTATCGGCGAGCGCGTGCTCGGCCTTCCGCGTGACTAGGCCCGCCGGTGGCGTTACGAATAAAGATTAAAGCTCAGGAAGGGGACCCGCTGGTGGCGCAGCAGAGCGACCTTGATCGTTACATCCTCATCTCGTCGGATACGCATGCCGGCGGGAGCCACGCCCAGTACCGGGAGTTCCTTGACCCCGGATTCCGCGAGGAGTTCGACGCCTGGCGCAGCCGGTACAAGAACCCGTTCCGCGACCTCGGCGACGAGCGCAGGCTCCGCAACTGGGACGACGACATGCGGAACTCGCAGCAGGACCGGGACGGCGTCGTCGGCGAGGTGATCTTCCCGAACACAGTCCCGCCGTTCTTCCCGAGCTTCGTGCTGTTCGCCCGCCCGCCCAGGCCGGACCAGTACGAGCGGCGGCGGGCCGGCATCCAGGCTCACAACCGGTGGCTCGAGGACTTCTGCGGCCGGTTCCCGGAGCGGCGGGCGGGCATCGGGCAGATCTTCCTCAACGATGTCGACGACGCGATCGAGGACGTTAAGTGGATCAAGGAGCATGGCCTGCGCGGCGGGGCGCTGCTGCCGACGATCCCGCCGGACGTGGACTGGATCAAGCCCCTCAACCACCCGGACTACGACCGCCTGTGGGCCGTCTGCGAGGACCTGGAGGTGCCGGTCAACTGCCACGGCGGGACCGGGGCGCCCGCGTACGCGCCGGAACCCTCATCGGCGCTGATCATGGTGGCCGAGCTCCCCTGGTACTCGCGGCGCCCGCTGCTGTTCCTGATGCTGTCCGGGGTGTTCGAGCGGTTCCCGCGGCTGAAGTTCGTGATGACCGAGCAGGGCTGCGCGTGGCTGCCGCCGCTGCTGAAGCAGCTCGACGGCATCCTGGCCTCGGTCCGCGATCGCGGCGCTCTCGGGGAGCTGCGGTTCAAGCCGGAGCAGATCCTGCCGAGGTCGGCCACCGAGTACTTCCGGCAGAACGTCTCGCTCGGAGTCAGCTTCCCGAGGATCGCCGACGTGGTCGCCGCGCGCGAGAAGCTCGGGATCGACAAGATCATGTGGGGCAGTGACTACCCGCACGACGAGGGGACCTATCCCTACACGACCCTGTCACTGCGCCAGATCTTCCACGAGTGGCCCGAGGGCGACCTTCGCCAGGTGCTGGCCGGGAACGCCGCGGCCCTCTACGGCTTCGACCTCGACGCGCTGGCCGGGCCCGCGTCTCGCCTGGGACCGACGGTCTCGGAGGTGTCCCGGCCGCTCACCGAGCTTCCCGAGCACCCGAACGAGGCCCTGCTGAACAACGC
>DASYXX010000262.1:0-5607 GCA_035934395.1 Streptosporangiaceae bacterium | reverse complement strand
CATAAACCGCAAATAGCGTTGAGGCTGCACGGAAGTCAGCGGCGGAACGATCGAAGAAGGAGTCTGCCATGCATAACATCCGTGATCTTATTCGAGCGAGGCGCGGCATTACCGCAGCCCGCATCCGAAGGCCTCTCACCGTCGGCCTGCTGGCCGTTGCGCCGATGATCGGGATATCGGCGTTCGCGGCGGCCACGGCGGCGGTGGCGCTGGCCATCGGCGTGTCCGCCGCGGCGACAAGCCAGCCCGCGGCCGCGACCGGCCGCCCGGCCTACCTGAACTCACACCTGCCCGTCTCGGCGCGGGTGGCGGACCTGCTGGGCAGGATGACCCTGCCGGAGAAGATCGGCCAGATGGTGCAGATCGAGGCGTCACAGGTCACCGACTCCAGCAGTAACTGCACCAGCACGGGCGGCTTCAACATGCCGAACCCGGTGTGCGAGCAGAAGATCTTCATCACCGACAACGTCGGCTCGATCCTGGCCGGCGCGACCGACATTCCGCCCGACACCACCGGCGGGGGCGGTCCCGGCAACACGGGCCTGGACTGGGCCAACGAGTACAACACCATGCAGTCCTTCGCGACCCAGCATTCGCGGCTGCACATCCCGGTCATCTTCGGGGTAGACGCCGTGCATGGCTGGGGGCACCCGTGGCAGGCGCCGCTGTTCCCGCAGTCGATCGGGATTGGCGCCACCTGGGACCCGGCGGCCGCCGAGGCGGGCGGCATGGTCACGGCGAACGCGCTGCGCGCCACCGGCTGGAACTGGGACTTCGCCCCCGTGCAGGACCTGGCCCGGGACAACCGGTGGGGCCGGTACTACGAGACCTGGGCCGAGGAGCCAGTGCTGGCTGCGGCCATGGGCGGCGCGAACGTACACGGCCTGCAGAGCGGCGGCGACAACGGGCTGAAGGTCACCGCCACGGTGAAGCACTTCGCCGGCTACTCGGAGTCGATCAACGGGCACGACCGGGTCCAGGCGGACCTGCCGATCCGCTATCTGCAGGACACGTTCCTGCCCTCGTACGCGGGCGCGATCGACGCGGGCGCGGACACGGTCATGGTGGACTCCGGCTCGGTCAACGGCATCCCCGCCACGGCGTCGCACTTCCTGCTGACCACCGAACTGCGCGACCGGCTCGGCTTCAAGGGCGTGGTGATCAGCGACTTCGGCGACGTGCCCGCGCTCGCGACCGCCTACCACCTCGCGCCCGGCCTGGCCGGCGCGGCCGCCCTTGCGATCAACGCCGGCGTCGACATGGCCATGCTTCCGTTCAACGCCGACCAATGGCAGGCCGCCGTGCAGCAGGACGTGGCCGACGGCAGCATCTCCATGGCCCGGATCGACCAGGCCGTCCGGCGGATTCTCACGCTGAAGTTCCAGCTCGGGCTGTTCGACCACCCGACGGTGGACGCCAGCAAGGCGGACGCCGCCGTCCAGGCGGGCCGGGACGTGACGCTGCAGGCGGCGCGCGAGTCGATCACGCTGCTGCGCAACCAGGGCAACGTCCTGCCGCTCTCGCCTACCAGCCACCTGGTCGTGACGGGGCCGAGCGCAGACTCGATGACCAACCAGCTCGGCGGGTGGAGCGTCAGCTGGCAGGGCGTCTTCGGCGCTGGCCACGTCTGCTGCATGGGCCCGGCCAACCAGATCCCGCCCGGCACCACGGTCCTCAAGGGCCTGCAGGCCGAGGACCCGAACGTGACCTTCGCCCCCGACCAGGCGACGGCGGTCAGCGACGCCGCATCGGCAGACGCCGTGGTCGTGGCCGTGGGCGAGAAGGCCTACGCGGAGGGCCTGGGGGACAACCCGTCGCCACAGCTGGCCCCCGACCAGAAGGCTCTGATCAGCGCCCTCGAGGCCACCGGCAAGCCGGTGATCGTCGTGGTGATGGCGGGCCGGCCGCTGGGCCTTGGCCCGGCCGAGACCGCAGACGGCCTGCTGATGGCCTACCAGGGCAGCACCGAGGCCGGCACCGCGGTCGCCGACGCGATCTTCGGCAAGATCGACCCGAGCGGGAAGCTGCCGGTCACTTGGCCGTCCGACGCTGCCGCCCCCGGCGGGGACTTCAACGGCGGAGCTCCGTCACCCCTGGGTGACGAGCCGAAGGTATTCGATCAGCTTCCCAACACTGGCTTCGGCCAGGGGCACGGCTACAACCCGCTCTACCCGTTCGGGTTCGGGCTGTCGTACACCACGTTCAGCGTCAGCGGGCTGTCGGCGACCAGCAGCGTGTCCGATCACGGCACGGTGACGGCCACGTTCACCGTGTCGAACACCGGCAGCCGGGCGGGCACCGACATCGTGCCGGTGTACGTCCACCAGCCGGTAAGCCCGGTGCTCGTACCGGACCAGCGGCTCGCCGGGTTTATCCGCGTGACGCTGGATCCCGGGCAGACCAGGACCGTGCAGGTGTCGTTCCCGGTCTCCGTCCTGGCCGTGACGCCCGGCGACATCGACGGCACCGGCCGTCCGGCCGTGGAACTCGGCTCCTACCAGGTGCAGATCGGCACGCCGGCCACGCTCAGCGCGGACTTCACCATCCACGGCTGAGCCGGCCCGGCTGGCGTTAGCAGGCGGCAGCCGTCCGGATGATGCCGCGGCACTTCCGCAGGAGGTGCCCGGCCGTCACCCCGGATGGCTGCCGCCGTGCGCGAGGAAGGCCGACAGGCGCCGCGCGCGCGGCGGGTGTCACAGGCCGCCGGTGACGTCGAGCATCGCTCCGGTGACGTACGAGGCCTGGGGCGACAGCAGCCACAGAACCGCGGCCGAGATCTCGTCGACCGTGCCGATCCGGCGCATGGGCACCTGGGCGACCAGTTGCCGGACGTACTCGGCGCCCTGCGCCCGGCGCGTTTCGGTGTCCGCCACGCCGACGCTCACGACGTTGACGCGGATCCCCTCCTCCGCCAGATCGGCGGCGAGGCCCCGGGAGACTGCCTCCAGGCCGGCCTTGCTCGCCGCGAACGGCAGCCATCCTCCGGCGCCGCCCGTGTGCACCACCCTGAATGAGGACATCGACACGATGGCTCCGCCCGCCCCGCCGGTGCGCGTGGACATCCGCCGCGCCGCCTCCCGAGCGCAGAGCAGGACCGCGACGACGTTCGCCCGCAGGATCTGCTCGACCTGCGCTCCGTGAAGATCCCCGAGGCGAGTCGGCTCGCCCGCGAACACCGCGTTGTTGACCAGGCCGCCGAGAGGCCCGAGCTCCCGGTCGACGGTCTCGAACGCCGCCGCGACTTCCTCTTCACGACCCAGGTCGGCTTGTACGGCCACCGCGCGCCCGCCCGCCGACTCGATGTCGTCGACCACCTGCTTGGCCGACTCCGCGCTGGACCGGTAGAAGACCGCGACCGGGGTGCCGGCCGCCGCGGCCTGGCGTGCCACCTGCGCGCCGATTCCCCGTGCCGCTCCCGTCACGATCAGCGCGCGACCTGTGTCCATCCCGCCGACCTCCTCCTCGACCGCGTGAGCGCTGTGAAACGGGCCCAGCACCGGGCCCTACCTGAACAGACACCCGCGGGAGCCAAAGCTCACCGGTGCACGACAATGGCTGGCGTGGCCTCATGGCAAGAGCTCGAGTCCGGCGCCCCCGAGATAGCGGCGGTCGCCGCGATGCTGTGGCCCGGTATCACTGCCTTGCACCGCGGCGAGCCCGTACCGCCGGGCAAGCCGCGGTTCGCGATCGCCTTCCTGGCCACGTCCCGGCCCGACGGCAGCCCGAGGCTCCACCCGTTCTGCCCGGTCCTGGCCGACGGCAGGCTTCTGGCCGCCATCCCACGTTCCTCGCCCAAGGGTAATGACCTGCGGCGCGATCCCCGGTGCGCGATCCACGCCCTGCCAGGCCCCCAGGATGACGAGCTATCGATCACGGCCCGCGCGCGAGATGTCACCGACGAGCCGGGCCTGCGGGCGGCGGTACTCGCTCTGGTCACCAGCAGCGGCGTGGGCGGAATGATCGAGACGGTGTCGAAGGATCCGATCTTCGAATTCGATATCAGCAGGGTTGACGTCGGCAAGTGGCTCGACATCGGCCAGCCTGGCACCCGTCCCGTCCGCCAGACCTGGCGGGCTCGGCAACAGCCGCCGCCCGCGCCATGCCGTTAAGAGCGTGAGCGCCCATTGTGGTCGTGCCTTTCGCGGGCCGACGTTTCTACCTGGGCTGGTCGATGGCGGAGGCGGATCGGGCCCGATCGCGCAGCACCTGTTTCTGGATCTTGCCGGTGGAGGTCTTGGGCAGCTCCTCCATCACCACTGTTCTGGGGGCTTTGAAGTGGGGCAGGCGCGCCCGGCAGTGCTCAATCAGCTCCGCCTCGGTGACTTCCGCGCCCTGTTTGAGTTCCACGTAGGCCAGCGGCGTCTCACCCCACTTTGGGTCGGGCTGGGCGACCACGGCGGCCATGGCGACGGCGGCGTGGCGGCAGAGCACGTCCTCGATCTCGATCGAGGAAATGTTCTCTCCGCCGGAGATGATCACGTCCTTGGCCCGGTCTTTGATCTTTACGTAGCCGTCCGGCTCGAGTACTGCCAGATCCCCGGAGTGGAACCAGCCTCCGGAGAAGGATTCCCTAGTGGCGTCGGGATCCTTCAGGTATCCCTTCATGGTGATGTTGCCCCGGAACACGATCTCGCCGATTGTCTGGCCGTCGGCCGGCACACTGGTCCCCTCCTTTTGCTCGATGACTGTCATCGCGTCCTGGAGCTCATACCGCACACCCTGCCGGCCGTTGCGCTCCGCCCGCTCTGCGACGTCCAGGCCGTCCCATTCCTCGTGCTTGGCGCACACTGCGGCGGGCCCGTAGGTCTCGGTCAGCCCGTAAACATGGGTCAAGTCGAATCCGAGCCGCTCCATGCCCTCGATCATGGCGGCCGGCGGCGCGGCAGCGGCCACCATGGCAGACACCCGGCCGACGCCGTCACGCAGCTCTTCCGGAGCGTTGATCAGCAGGTTGTGCACGATAGGCGCTCCGCAGTAGTGCGTGACACCTTCCTCGCGCATCAGCCGGAAGATCTCGGAGGCGTCTACCTTGCGCAGGCACACGTTCGTTCCTGAGTTGGCCGCGATCGTCCACGGGAAGCACCAGCCGTTGCAGTGGAACATCGGCAGCGTCCACAGGTAGACGCTGTGCCGGGGCATGCCCCAGGTCAGGATGTTCCCGACGGCGTTCAGGTGCGCGCCCCGGTGGTGGTATACGACGCCTTTGGGCCTGCCCGTTGTCCCTGAGGTGTAGTTCAGCGAGATCGCCTGCCACTCATCCGCCGGCTCGGTCCGGACGTACCGCGGTGCCGCCCCGGAAAGCAGGGTCTCGTAGCCTTCTTCCCCCAGCCGGTCACCCGGCCCGTCATACTCGGGATCGTCGATGTCGATCACCAGGGGGCGCGCCTCGCACAGCCGCAGCGCCCCGGCCACCACCGGGGAGAACTCCCGGTCGGTGATCAGAACCCGGGCCTGGGCGTGATCGAGGATGTAGGCGATCGTCGCGGCGTCCAGCCGGGTGTTGATCGTGTTCAGCACCGCGCCGGTCATCGGGACCCCGAAGTGCGCCTCGACCATCTCCGGCGTGTTCGCCGCGACCACCGACACCGTGTCGCCACGGCCCACCCC